>JASLBD010000158.1 GCA_030146745.1 Allosphingosinicella sp.
TGCCGCCGGCCGGCGGCTCGGCCGAGGCGAGCGGATCGAGCAAGGCGGGGGAGGGCGAATAACCGCCGCCGCCCTCGGTCATCAGTCCGGCGCGCGCCAGGTCGCGGGCCAGCGAAGCGCCGGTCGCCGGGGCGAAGCGCCATCGCGCCGGCGCCGCAGCGTCGAGCAGGGCGCCGCCGCGCAGGCTGACCGAAGCCACGGCCCCGGCCGCGGCGAAGGCGGCCGCGGCGGCCTCGCCCCAATCCTGCCAGGAGACCTCATCGAGCGCCCGCTCGCTTTCGCCGGTGCCGGGAAGGTCCGGAAGCCAGCATTGGAAGCCCTGCGACGCCAGCGCCCGCATCGCGGCGGCGAGCAGCGCCCGGGTCCGGTTCATCTCCTCGAACAAGGGCGGAAGGAAGAGGAGGGCGGGGCCGCTCCCGATCCGCATCATCCATTCGTCCCGGTCTCCTGCCCGGTAGCGGGAATAATGGAGACCATTTGCAGTCACTGGAGCGTTTTGGCGCGGGCGAAGGTGAGCAGGGAGCCAAAGCTTTCAAGCATGTCGGCGTCGACCTCATGATCCTCGATGAGGATCCCGAGCCTTTCCTCGAGTTCGGTCAGAAGCCCGGCGACGGCCATCGAATCGAATTCGGGCAGCGCTCCGAAGAGCGGGCTCGATTCGTCGAACTCGGCGACCTGGGCCTCGGGCAGGCCGAGCACGTCGCGAAGCACGGCCCGAAGGGTGATGTCGACTTCCTGTTCGTCGTTCAAGGCGGCGGTCATGAAAGGGCTCCCCTCTGGCGCGCCGCGCCTAACCGCTTCGCGCCCGGCGGACAAGCGCCGATAGGCCGGCCCGGGCGGCGCCGAGCAGACCGCGGGGGGACGCGAGGTTGAAGGCTTCGAGCCGCCAAAGCGTCGCCCGCTCAGCCATCCAGTCGCGCTTGTAGCCGTCGTCGCCGGTGCCGTAGTCGATTCGGGAAACCCGGTCCTCGTCCAGGGCGGAGCGGAACATCGCCATGCTCAGCACCGTCCCGGGCGACAGCGCCTTGCTGTCCTCGCGATAGGCGAGCTTGTGGATCCAGGCGGTGCCGTCCTCGATCGTCCACAGCTGCGCGGCGAGCGGGCGGCCGTCCTTGCGGGCGATTCCGAGACGGAGTCGCCCCGCTTCGCCTTCCTGCTCGGCCAGAGCGCGAAGGAAGGCGGGAGAGCCTTCCTCGGGTTTCCAGCTGGCCGCGTACACCTCCTCATAGGCGGCCCAGCCGGCGGCGTCGAAAGCCCGGTGGATCTCGATGTCGAGCTTCGCCGCCTTGGCCTTGCGCTGGGCGGTATTGCGCAACTTTCCTGGCCGCTGGGCCCAATAGGCCTCGAAATCCTGCCCCGCCGTGTCGATCCGCCAGGAGGTCGTGGCGGGGCTGAGGAAGGTCGCCCAGCCCGCGCGGCGGAACGCGACGGCCAGCAATTGGGGATCCTCGAGCGGGGCGATTTCAAGCTGGCTCAACCGTTTGCGCAGCGCCTTCGCGATGGCTTCACCGGCTTCGGCGTCGCCGACCAGCCCGAAGCGCAAACTGTACCAGCAGCGCCAGGCCTCCGCCCGGCCGCCCTGCTCGGCGAGGAACAGCCAGGCGGCCGCCCCGTCCCGATCGCTCGCGCGCGCGGCGAGCAGGCGCCCCGGCGGCGGGCAATGGGCCGACACCAGCCGAAACCAGCCCAGCCGGTCGAACAGCGACGACGGACGGTCGAGGACGCCGCCGGAATCCGCCGCCACCGAGTCGAGGCTATCGAACAGTTCCACCTCGAAGCCCAACGCGCTATCCCCCGGCACCAAGCCCAGCGTTCCTGCTGTGGCGCACACAGGAGCCACGGTGCAAGCCCCCGATCCGACCCCCCGTCCGCTCGACCACCTCGCTTCGATGGGCGAGGCCGGTGCTCCGGCCCTGCTGACGAAGGAAGGGCTGCTCGATTATGCCGGCCTCGAGGCGGCGGTCGCCACGCTCGCCGCGGCGCTGAAGGCGCGGGGGTTCGCTCCGGGCGACCGGGTGGCGAGCTGGCTTCCGAAGACCCGGATGACCAGCCTCCTGCCGCTCGCCTGCGCCCGGGCCGGGCTCGTCCACGTGCCGGTCAACCCGCTGCTCAAGCGAGCCCAGGTCGGCCATATCCTCGCCGACAGCGGCGCCAGGCTTCTGATCACGGGCAAGGCGCGCCTTGGAACTCTGGGAGAGGGGGACCTGCCCGCCGGCTGCGCCGCCGTGGTGGAAGAGGAAGGCGCCGCCATGCTCGCCGGCAGCGAGCGCGTGGCGCCGTCCAGCGCCGATCCCGACGATCTCGCCGCCTTGCTCTATACGTCCGGCTCGACCGGACGGCCCAAGGGCGTGATGCTCAGCCACGCCAATATGTGGCTGGGGGCGGTCAGCGTCGCGCATTACCTCCGGCTGGCGCCCCACGACCGGGTGCTGGGGGTCCTCCCGCTCAGCTTCGACTATGGCCAGAACCAGCTCTTCTCGACCTGGGCGGCGGGCGGCTGCGTGGTCCCGATCGAATATCTCGCCGCCCGCGACGTCATCCGCGCCGTCGAGACCCACGGAATTACCACGCTCGCCGGCGTACCGCCCCTCTGGGTCCAGCTGGTCGAGGCGCCCTGGCCGCCCGGGGCCGCACTGTCGCTGCGCCGGCTCACCAACAGCGGCGGCCGGCTGCCCGTGTCGATCGTCCGGCGGCTTCGCGAGCTGTTCCCGGCCGCCGAGCTCTACCTGATGTACGGCCTCACCGAAGCTTTCCGCTCGACCTATCTGGAGCCGGCCCTGCTCGACGAGCATCCGGAGTCGATCGGCGCCGCCATACCCTTTGCCGAAGTCATGACGTCGAAGCCGGACGGCACGCTTTGCGCTCCGGGCGAGGACGGCGAGCTCGTCCATGCCGGGCCGCTGGTCGCGAAAGGCTATTGGAACGATCCCGAGCGCACCGCCGTCCGCTTCAGGCCGGCGCCGCCGGGCTCGCGCTACGGCGGCACCGCCGTCTGGTCCGGGGACCGCGTGCGGCAGGACGGGCAGGGCCTGCTCTATTTCGTCGGCCGCGAGGATTCGATGATCAAGACCAGCGGCAACCGGGTCAGCCCGACCGAGGTCGAGGAAGCCGCGGTGGCGAGCGGGGTCGTCGTCGAGGCCGTGGCGCTGGGCGTGCCCGACGACCGGCTCGGCGAGGCGATCGCGCTCGTCGTTCGAGGCAGGGGACAGGAGGCCGATTCGGACCTGCGCAACTATCTTCGCCGCGAGTTACCGAATTTTATGCAGCCCGCGCATATCATCTGGCGCGACGAGCTGCCGCGCTCACCCAACGGCAAGCTCGACCGCGAAGTCATCAAGAGCGAGCTGATTCAATGAGCAAGCCCATGGGGGCGATTCCGGACGGCTTCGGGAGCGACGACGGCATGCTGCTGATCGGCGGCCGCCGGGCCGACGCGCTCGTCGACGAGGCCGGCGACACGCCTTTGTTCGTCTACGACCTCGGACGGATCACCGCGCAGGTCCGCCGCTTTCGCTCGGCTTTTGCCGGGGTCAATTTGCACTATGCAATAAAAGCAAATACCTATGCGCCATTGCTGAAACATATTGCGAAGCTGGTCGACGGCTTGGACGTGGCTTCGGCAGGGGAAATGTCGGCGGCTCTCTCCTCCGGAACCGACTCCCGGGAAATCTCCTTCGCGGGTCCCGGCAAGCGCGACGAAGAGCTCGTCGCCGCGATTCAGGTGGGTGTAACACTGAACGTCGAATCCGAAGGCGAGGCGGAGCGGGCGCTGGCGATCGGCCGCGCCCAGGGCCGGACCGTCCGGCTGGCGGTGAGGGTCAATCCCGATTTCGAGATCAAGGGCTCGGGCATGCGCATGGGCGGCGGCGCCAAGCCGTTCGGAGTCGATGCCGCCCGGGTGCCGGCCCTGGTCCGGCGGCTGATCGAGGGCGGCGGCGAGTGGCGCGGCTTCCACATCTTCGCCGGCTCGCAGGCGCTCGCCGCCGACGCCCTGATCGAGGCGCAGCGGGCGACGGTCGCCCTTGCCGCCGAGCTGGCCGAGGAAATCGGCGCCACGCCGCCTTTGGTCAATCTCGGCGGCGGCTTCGGAATCCCCTATTTCGCGACCGAGGCGCCGCTCGACGTCGAGGCGGTCGGCGCCGCGCTTGCGCACAGCCTGGCCGGGCGGCCCAAGATCCTTGCCGAAAGCGGCTTCGCGATCGAGCTCGGCCGCTGGCTGGTGGGGGAGGCCGGGGTCTATCTGACCCGGATCGTCGACCGCAAGGAGAGCCACGGCAAGACCTTCCTCGTCACGGACGGAGGGATGCACCACCAGCTCGCCGCCTCGGGCAATTTCGGCCAGGTGGTCCGGCGCAATTATCCGGTCGCGATCGCAAGCCGCTTCGGTGCACCGCCGGAGGAGGAAGCGAGCATCGTCGGCTGCCTGTGCACCCCGCTCGACCGCCTCGCCGACGACGTCATTGTCCCGCGCTCCGGCGTCGGCGACCTGGTCGCGGTCTTCCTCGCCGGCGCCTACGGCCTCTCCGCCAGCCCGGCGGCGTTCCTGGGCCACCCGCCGGCGCGGGAGATGGCGGTCGGCTGAAAGATCCGCCGCTGAGCGATATCAACGACTTAACATCCGGTGCCTGGCACCGTGCGGCACCGCGCGGCAGACCTCCGCCGAGAAATATCAACGGCTTAGCGCTTGGTGCCTGGCACCGATTTCTCACCGATTTCTTCAGTTCTCCACGCCGTAGCCGAGGGATATCGACAGCCTGGGCATCGGTGCCTGGCACCGATCACCCGTCGGACCGGGTGGGAGGGCGGCGGCCGAAGGGCGATTAACCCTTGAATCCACCCGGTCCCATTCCGGGACGCGCCTCTAAAGGCCATTGTTCCTAACGGTAATTTTACCTCTTCACGCCATAGCGGACCCAAATTTCGCGTGCCTGACGTCAGATATGCGAACCGCGGCGACTAGAAGAGGATCAGTAAGATGCGTCCAAGCCCCAAGCTCGCTCTCGCCCTCGGCCTCGGCGCCCTCGCCCTCGCGGGCTGCGGCACGGCCGGCGCCAGGACCGGAAACCGGCTCCCGCCGGCCAGCTTCGTCGGCTCCGACGACACCGCCGCCAGCGAGAGATATGTGATCGGCGCGCTCGACCAGCTCAACGTCTTCGTCTGGCGCAACGCCGATCTGGGCGGCAAGGTCCAGGTCCGTCCCGACGGGATGATCACCACCCCGCTCATCCCGGACCTGCAGGCGGCGGGCAAGACTCCCGCGCAGCTCGCCGACGACATCCGCCTCGCTCTGACCAAATATGTCGACGACCCCCGGGTGACGGTGATGGTCGAGACCTTCCAGGGCAGCTTCAGCCAGCAGATCAGGGTGGTCGGAGCGACCGAGAAGCCGGCCTCGCTCCCCTACCGGGCCAACATGACGCTGCTCGACGCGATGATCGCCGTCGGCGGCCTGTCCGAATATGCCGCCGGCGACCGCGCCCGGCTGATCCGCCACGACAAGGCGACCGGATCGCAGACCGAATACGACCTGAAGATCGCCCGCCTGCTCAAGAAGGGCGACACCAAGGCCAACGTCCGGCTCGAGCCGGGCGACGTCATCATCATTCCCGAGAGCATGTTCTGAGTCGGAATTTCCGCAACTTCACCCACGAACGCAAGGAACGACGGGCTCGATGGACGGACTCTACGAACAGGTAAGGATCGCCATCCACCAGGTGTGGCGCCGCCGCTGGCTCGCGCTCGCCGTGGCGTGGGGGATCTGCGTCCTCGGCTGGCTCGCCGTCGCCCTCATTCCGAACACCTACGAATCGAAGTCGCGGGTCTTCGTCCAGGCGCAGTCGATCCTTCCCAACCACGTCGGGATCACCCTCCAGGAAAGGGAAGGGGATCTGAACCGGGTCAAGCAGACCCTGACCTCGAGCGAGAATCTCGCCAAGGTCGTCCGCCGCACCGATCTGAACCGGCTCGTCGCGAGCGAGCGCGACCTCGCCGTTCAGGTGGCGGGGCTGCGCACCGC
>JASLBD010000217.1 GCA_030146745.1 Allosphingosinicella sp.
TCTCGTAGATCTTGAGATCGATCGGATCGTCGTTGAGGATGGTGCCCGTCGCGGCCCCGTCGGCGATGGCGATGTTGCCGGTCGGGTTGACGAGCAGCAGGTTCAAAGTCTCATTGGCCTCGGCGACGGTATCGCCCGCGACGGCGACGGAGATGGTGACCGAGGAGACTCCGACTCCGAAGTCGACATGGCCCGCGAGCGGCTGGCCCGCGCCGAGATCGGCGAGGTCGGCGCTCCCGGTGAGGCCGAGGACCCAGTCCACCCCTGCGCTCTGGCCGAGGCCGCCGGCGCGGGTCACGGTGAAGACCAGCATCGACTGGCCGCTGTCGCCTTCGACGACGCTGGCGTCGCCGATGCGCACCTGACCGGTCGCGTTGGGTCCGATGAAATCCTGGTCGGTGTTGACCGCCCCGAAATTGTCGTCGCGGGCGCTGGTCCAGGTGAAGTCCGCGGCGCTCGCGCCCGAGCCGGTGAGCTGGAGCGAGAAGCCGATGGCGCTGCCGCTGTCCTCGGAGACTCCGATGTCGGTCGAGGTCAGGCCGGCGGCGGGGCCGTTGGAGGCGACGAAGCTGCCCTCGTAGGAGAGGAACTGGACGACGTTGCCGCTGGCATCGACCAAGGCGAGGCCGTCCCGAACGCCGTTCTGGATGCCGTTGGAGGGATAAGTGAAGGCGATCGTTCCGTAGCCGTCGTCCTGGTCGGGGACGATTCCGGAAAGGATCCGGGTGTTATAGACCGTGCCGGTCGTGGCGCCGGAGCTGACCGAGTAAAGCACGATCGACCAGCCGGCGAGGTTGGTTCCGGCCGGCGCTGCGATCTCGATCGCCTCGCCGGAATCGGTGCCGGCATTGTCGTAATGGATCTCGTTGATGAAGGCCGTGCCGGGGGTAAGCGCGGCATCGTCGTTCTGGATCGTGCCGGCGGCGCTGCCGTCGGCGATCGTCGCGCCGTTGGTCGGCGCCGAGAGGGTGACGGTGAAGGTTTCGTCGGGCTCGTCCACCGTGTCGCCGGCGACGTCGAGGGCGATCGTCTTGCTATACTCGCCGGCGGCGAAGTCGAGCGTGCCGCTCAGCGCCGGAGCGACGAAGTCGGAAGCGCTGGCACCGGTCGCTCCGCCCGGCAGGGTGACGGTGTAGCTCACCGAGGCGGCGACGTTGCTGTCGCTGCCGCGGGTGACGGTAAAGGTGATCGGGGTCGAGCCGCTGTCGCCCTCGGTGACGACCGCGTCCGCGACGGCGAAGGCGCCGGGCTTGTCGACGACGGTCGAGCCGAAGGTCTGGCCGACATTGACTCCGGCGGGGGTGTCGTCGCCGATCAGCGCCCAGGTGAAATCGGAGGCCTCGTCGCCGCTTCCGACGAGCCCGATCGAGGTGCCGACGCCCAGGCCGTTCTCGACCGGACCGACGTCGACGCTGGTCATTCCGGCGGCGGGGCCGCTGGCGGCGACGAAGCTGCCTTCGTAGCTCAGGAACTCGACGACATTGCCCATCGGATCGATGAGGGCGAAGCCGTCGGGGGAGCCGTTCTGAAGCCCGGCCGCGGCGAAGGAAAGCGTTCCGAAGCCGTTCTGCTGGTCGGGGACGATTCCGCTGAGGTTGAGGGTCTGGTAGACGCTCCGCTGGGTCGGGGAGCCGTTGTAGAGGGCGATTTTCCAGCCGGCGAGGTCGGTTCCGGCCGCCGCGGCGATCTCGATAAATTCTCCGGCGTCCGCGCCGTCATCGTCGTAGTGGAACTCGTTGATCCAGGCCGCGGCCATAACATCCCCCTCAATACAGGTTCGAAGCCGCGGCGCCTCGCGCGCCGCGACGATCCTTCACGTCCGATTAGAGTGAAGAGAGCCGTAACCACGGCCGAATCGGGCCATAGCAGCTTGTTGTGACGAGCGCATGTCAGAATCCCGCAATCGGGCCCTAAACAGTTGTTATTTTGGGACAAACCCGTGGCTTCTCGCCCTCTCCCCAAGGGGGAGAGGGCCGGGGCGAGGGGGTTCGGCGACGGAAGGCCGATCGCAGACGCCGAACCCCCTCTCCCTACCCTCTCCCCGCCGGGGAGAGGGATGATGACCGCCCAATCCGTTTCGGAAGTTGCAGGCTTCGTCGCTCCGATGCGGTCCTTCGTCGCCCCGGCGGCCCTTCGCCGCTTCGGCCGGAGCGGTCGTCGCAGCCGCCGCGCCTGCGTCCGGCGCTCGGCTATCGAGAAACCACCGCCGCGGGAAACATGCCCCCTCGCCCCTCTCCCGCGGCGGCCCCGTTCAGACACCGGATCACCGATGAAGCGCATTCCACTCGTCCTCGCCGCCCTGCTCGCCGCCTCCCCCGCAACCGCCGCCCCCCGTGCCGACGTGGCCGAGGTCATCGCCGCCGAGCGCGCCTTCGCCGCCGCCGCTCAATCGGACGGCGCCAACGCCGCTTTCCTTCGCTATTCGGCCCCCGACGCGCTCCTCTTCCAGCCGGGGCCCGTCCCCGCGAAAGCGGCGCTGGAGGCCAATCCCCTCCCCGCGATCCCGCTCGAATGGTGGCCCGCTTATGCCGGCATCGCCGAATCGGGCGATCTCGGCTTCACCACCGGCCCCTATGTCGCCGGCGCCGGCGACCGCCTCGGCCACGGCTGGTACTTCACGGTCTGGAAGCGCCAGCCCGACGGAAGCTGGCTTTGGGTGCTCGACCACGGCCCCCGCACCCGCGAAGCCGCTCCGGCCGGGACCGGCGATCGGGTCGACACCCTGTCCGCCGGCCGCCGGACACCCCGGCCCAAAGCCTTCGGGGAAGTGAGATCCGCCGAAGCCGAGCTCGCAGCGGCGCTCGCCACCGGCGCCCGCGCCGCGCTGCCCCGCTTCCTCGCCGCCGACGGCCGCCTGATGCGGGTCGGGCCCCAGCCCGCGGTCGGCGCCGCGGCCTGGGCGCCGCTTCTCGCCGCCGGCCCGGATCGGATCGAAACCGCCCCCCTCGGCGGCGCCGCTTCCGCCGCGGGCGACCTCGCCTTCACCTACGGCACGGCGCGATGGAGCAAGGGCGAGGCCCAGGTCGACGGCCACTACGTCCGAATCTGGCAGCGCCGCCGCGAGGGCTGGAAGCTGATCGTCGACAATATGATCGCCGTCCCGCCTCCGCCCCCGGCGCAGCCGTCCGCGGCAGGATAGTTCTGCGAAACCCTCCGCTCATGCGACGAAAGGGGCGGCGCCATGCGCACTTCCACTATAGGATGCGCCGTCGAACGCCCTGGAAACGAGCTCCGATGGCCAAGACCGCGACCCGCCCGAACGTTGCATTGCAGGCGGCGAAGCTGACTCTCGGCGTCTGGATCTTCACCTTCATCCTCTTCCTCATGCCGGTCGCCGTCTCGATGGGCGAGCTGCCGAAATTCACCGTCGGGATGACCGCGCTCGTCGTCGCCATCGGAATGAGCCTGACCGTCCCGCTCTACTGGGTCTGCGCCCGCCTTCAGGACTCGCCGACCGCCCTCAAGGTCGGCGGCGTGTTCGGCGCCGTCTGCGTCACCGCCTTCGTCTTCTCGCTCAGCGACGCCTTGTTCGGGGCCAACATCATCCAGATGTTCATGGGCGAGCACCGCATCCCGCCCGACTTGATCAACCGCACCGTCTCCAACTTCATCAGCTTCTCGTGGCTCTACGGCTGGCTGGGGACGACCTACGTCATCCTCCTGACCAACGCCGCGATGCGCGAGCGCGACCTGCAGCTCGCCGAGGCGCGCACCCTTGCCCAGACGGCCCAGCTCACCGCGCTCCGGCTCCAGCTCAATCCGCATTTCCTGTTCAACACCCTGAACGCCATCTCCTCCCTGATCGTCACCGGCCGCAACCGCGACGGCGAGGCGATGCTCGCGAAACTGTGCGCCTTCCTTCGCACCGCGCTCGTCGGCGACGGGCGCAGCGAGGTGACACTGGGCGAGGAGCTGGAGACTCTTCAGACCTATCTGGAGATCGAGTCGATCCGCTTCGGCGACCGCCTCACCGTCGAGTTCGCCGCTCCCGAAGCCCTTCTCGAATATCCGGTGCCCAATTTCATCCTGCAGCCTCTGGTCGAGAATGCGGTGAAGCACGGAGT
>JASLBD010000202.1 GCA_030146745.1 Allosphingosinicella sp.
AATGGTCAGCGGTCTCTTCATCATCGCCGTGCTGAGCGCCCTGGTCGGCTATTTCGCCTCCATCCTCATCTGGCGCTGGTGGACCGGCCGGAAATGGCGCCGGAGAACGAGCAGCCCCGGGACATAGGTGGGCGCCCGGCGCCTGCTATCCTCGCCCGAAAATCATGCCCAACCTCGACGCCTGGTACAAAGCCCTCAACGTCACGCCCGGCCGGACGCTCTATCTGCCGCCCGAACGTCGGGTTCGCATCTGGCAGGAGTCCCACGGCGCTTGACCTGAGGGAGAGAAAGAACGGAAGGATCGGCGGATGTCCACCGTCCTTCCTTCCGCCCCGGCCGCCCGGTCCCGTCTGGGCCTCGGCGTGCTCGCGGTGCTCGCCGCCGCTTCGGCCTCGGCGGCCCTGCTGCTCTGGGCGCTCGACAACCCCGTCTTCTCGGCCGCCTTCTTCGCCGGCGTGCTCGCCGTCGGACTGCCCTTGCTGTTCGTCGGCCGGGGCGCCGCCGCCGCCCCCCTCGAAGCGGGCGAGCGGGGCACCGACTTCGCGCTCGTGCGCGCCGGCCTCGAGGCTTCGCCCGACGCCGTCGCCGTCACCGACTCGCGCGGAGCGCTGCTCGCGGCCAATATGCGCTACGAGCGCTGGTTCGGGATCCGCCCGCCGCTCGAGCTTCCATTCGGCGAGGCTTTGCGCGCGACCCTCGCCACCGCCGCGCGGGACGGGCAGGCGCAGGCCGCGGGGCTGGAGTCGGGCGACCTGCGCCTTGCCGCCGACGTGCGCGCCGCCGGGCAGAGCGACGGCGCCCTGCTCTGGCGTTTCGCCCGCACGGGCGAGAAGGATGCGGCCGCCGAAGCCCGGTCGTTGCTCGGCGGGGAGATCGGAAGCCGTCTCGCCCAATCGGGCCTGATGGCCGCGCTCACCGCCGCCGACGGCCGGCTCCTCGAGGCGAACGCCGCCTTCCACGCCCGCGCCGGCGGCGAGGCCGAGGTCGCGCCCGGCACTCCGCTCGTCGACCTGCTGGTGATGAGCGAGCAGCACCAGTTCCTGTTCGCCCGCGAAGGCAAGGCCGGGGGCGCGCTTCGGATCCTCCAGGTGCCGCTGGCCGAAGAGGAAGGCGGCCCGAGCCTCTTCCTCATCCTCGACGAGCTGGGGGGAGTCGGCACCGACGCCGCGCACAACATCAATGCCCTGCTCGAAATCCTTCCGCTCGGCCTCGCGCTGGCAGATCGCGACGGCCGATTCGTCTATCTGAACGCCGCCTTCCGCCGCGCCGCCGGCCTGTCGCGGACCGCCATGCCGACCTGGCCGAGCGACCTCGTCGTCGACGAGGACAAGGCCGCGGTCGCCGATTCGATCCGCCGCTTCGCCCGCGGGGCTTCGCTCTCGGGCGACGTCGCGGTCCGACTCAAGGCCAATGCCGAAGAGCCGGTCGCCCTCACCGTCGCCGGCGCCCGCGGGCTGGGCGAGGCGGCGGTCCTGCTCTCGCTCAAGGACAATAGCGAGGAGGACCGGCTGAAGCGCCAGGTCGCCCAGGCGACGAAGATGCAGGCGGTCGGGCAGCTCGCCGGCGGAGTCGCCCACGATTTCAACAACATCCTGACCGCGATCATCGGCCATTGCGACCTGATGCTGATGCGCCACGCGCCGGGCGACAGCGATTATGACGACATCCAGCAGATCCGCTCCAACTCGAACCGCGCCGCCAGCCTGACCCGGCAGCTCCTCGCCTTCTCGCGCCAGCAGACTCTGCGCCCCCAGGTGCTCCAGCTCCCCGACGTCATCGCCGAGGTCTCGACCCTGCTGAAGAGGCTGCTCGGCGAGCGGGTCAAGCTCCAGGTCAAGCACGGCCGGGGCCTCGGCGCCGTCCGCGCCGATCCCGGGCAATTGGAGCAGGTCATCGTCAACCTCGCCGTAAACGCCCGCGACGCGATGACGGTCAAGGACGACCAGAGCGTCGGACTGCTCACCCTCCACACCTACGCCGTCACCGCCGAGGACGTTCGCCGGATGGGGAGCGAAATCCTGCCGATCGCCGATTATACGGCGCTTCGGGTCTCCGACACCGGCACCGGCATACCGCCGCATCTCCTCCCCAAGATCTTCGAGCCATTCTTCACCACCAAGGAGGTCGGCAAGGGGACGGGGCTCGGCCTCTCCACCGTCTACGGCATCGTCAAGCAGTCGGGCGGCTTCATCTTCGCGGAGAGCGAGCCGGGGAAGGGGACGAGCTTCGTCATCTACCTCCCCGTCCACCGCGCCGAGGCGGCGGCGAAACCGGGGCGCAAGGGGCGCGAGCCGGCCGGCGAGCTCTGGGGGACCGGCACAATCCTCCTCGTCGAGGACGAAGCGACGGTCCGCGCCGTCGCCGAGCGTGCGCTGACCCGCCACGGCTACACCGTCCTGCTCGCCGAGAATGGCGAGGCGGCGATCGAGATACTGGACCGCGAGAAGAGGGTCGACCTGATGATCTCGGACGTCGTCATGCCGACGATGGACGGCCCGACGACCGCCCGCGAGGCTCGAGCCAGGCAGCCGGATCTGCCGATCCTCTTC
>JASLBD010000298.1 GCA_030146745.1 Allosphingosinicella sp.
GC
The DNA here is from genome assembly GCA_030146745.1 of Allosphingosinicella sp. The sequence continues at coordinate 3 of JASLBD010000298.1, forward strand.
CGGTTCGGCGGCGGGGATGCGGCGGCCAAGGCCGGATTCGCCATGGCCGAAGCCGGCGCCGCGATCGTTGACGTCGGCGGCGAATCGACCCGGCCCGGCGCCAAGCCGGTGTGGGCAGGGGACGAGATCGAGCGGGTGCTCCCCACGGTGACCCGGCTCGCCGCGGGCGGCACCGCCGTGTCGATCGATACCCGCAAGGCCGCGGTGATGGGCGCCGCGCTTGGCGCGGGCGCGGCGATGGTCAACGACGTGTCGGCCTTGACCTATGACGAGACCGCTCTCGGCCTCGTCGCCGGCGCCGGCTGCCCGGTCGTGCTGGTCCACCATCAGGGGGCGCCCGAGACGATGCAGCAGGCGCCGTCCTACGAGAAGCCCGTGCTGTTCGCCGTCTACGATTGGCTCGAGGCGCGAATCGCTGCGGCCGAAGCGGCCGGAATCGACCGAGCCCTGATCGTCGTCGATCCCGGGATCGGCTTCGGCAAGACCGTGCAGCACAATCTCGACCTGATGAACGGCCTCGCCTTGCTCCACGGCCTCGGCTGCCCGATCATGCTGGGGGCGAGCCGCAAGCGGATGATCGGCGCCCTTTCCGGCGAGGCGCCGGCCGATGCGCGGCTGCCGGGCTCCCTGGCGCTGGCCCTCAAGGCGGTCGAACAGGGCGCCCAGATCCTCCGGGTCCACGACGTGCCGGAGACGGTGCAGGCGCTGCGGGTCTGGCGGGGCCTGAGGGACGCGGCGCTGACGCCGGGGTGATCCGTCATGCCGGGCTCGACCCGACATCCATGAACCCAGGAACGGCGAGTATGGCTTCAGGCCTCAGTGTTCATGGATTCCGGTTTTCGCCGGAATGACGATTAATTCGGCTCCACCTCTACCGCCAAGGGTCCCTTTCGCCCCGCCGCGATTCGGGCGCGGAGCGGCTGGTCGGGATTGAGGTCGGTCAGGCCGCCGCGGCGGACCGTCTCCATGTGGACGAAGATGTCGTGGCCGTCCTCCACTTCGCGGACGAGGAAGCCGTAGCCCTTGAGGCGGTTGAACCATTTGACCCGCACCGGCTCGAACTCGCCCGCCTGGTCGATCAATGCGGAAGGATCGATGCGTTCGCCCGAACTCGCTGCGGAGGGGCGTTGCGGCTCCGGCATAACCGCCTGGCTGAGGTCGATCGACAGGACCTTGCGGGCCTGGAGGCCGCGTTCCTGCTCGGCGACGAGGCATTCGACCACGGCGCCTTCGGGAAGGCTTCGGCGGTCATGCTCCTTCAGAACGCTGAAATGGACGAGGATGTCGCCCTTCGCCTCGTCGCTGACCAGGAACCCGAAGCCGCGCGTGGCATCGAACCATTTCATCGTGCCGGTGAGCTTGATGAGGGTCTCGTCCTCCGGGCGCGGAGGTTCGTCCGCGCCTTCGGGGTCCTGCGCGCCGTCTTCAGCAATTAATCCACGGCGCGAAGTCATTAACGGCCGATCCACATCTAAACCGCGGTGACTATCACGCCTTCCGCGGATTTGTGAACCGTTTACGGCTGTTTTTATGGGACATCCGGTTCGGGCAGGTCCTCGGGCCCCGCGGCGAGCACCTGGCGGACCAGATCGATGCGGTGGCCGGCCCGCAGCATGGCGGCCGCGGCCTTGTCCCGGGCGGCCCGATCCGGGGCGGTCGCGGCATAGGGACCGAGCCGTTTCCTCCGAGCGAAACGATGCGCGGCCGCCAGCGCATCCTCCCGGGAAATGTCACGGGCCTCGGCCGCATCGTCCTCGGCGATGCCCGCCCCGCGCAGGGCTTCCCGGACCCGTCTTTCGCCATAGCCGCGGCGAAGCAGCGAGGCGGTCCGGGCCGAAGCGAAGCCTCGGTCGTCGACATAGCCGAGCTCGGCGAAGCGCTCGACGAGCCGCTCCACCGGCGGCTCGCCGGAGCCGCTCCAGCCCCGCTCCTTCAGCTTGCGGCGAAGATAGGCGGCGAGCCCGGCGCGGGTGGTGGCGTAGCGGCCGGCATAGAAGAGGCCGAGCCGCTCGAGCCCCTCCGGATCGAGGGGCGGCCGGGGCCTTTTGTCGGGTCGGGATCTCACGCGCCATGATTGTGCCACAGTCGGTCCCGATTATAAATGCGTACCTCTCCCGTCCCGGGAGTGGAAGTTCGCGCGCAACCACCGGAGAGGATCCGCCACAACCGTGCCCGAGACTTTGGTCCCGACGCCGACTGCGGACAATTTGCCGCGCCGCTTTGCCGACTTCGACAGGCTCGGAGACGCGCTCGATTATGCGGCGCTGGGCCGGCGCGGCCTCAACTTCCACGATCCGCGCGGGATGCTCGTCCGCCCCTATCCCTATCGGGAACTGCGCAAGGACGCTCTCGCCGCGGCCTACAGACTGATCGCCGCTGGCGTGAAGCCGGAGGACCGGATCGCGATCGTCGCCGAGACCAGCCCGGAATTCGCCGCCTTGTTCTTCGGCGCCGTCTATGCGGGCGCATGGCCGGTGCCGCTGCCGCTGCCCACCTCGTTCGGCGGCCGCGATTCCTATATCGACCAGTTGAAGGTGCAGCTCGACAGCGCCGATCCGACCCATCTCTTCTATCCGGCCGAGCTCGGTGCCATGGCCGGAGCGGCGGCGGAGGCGGCGGGCGTCAGGGGCGAATCCTGGGAGAGCTTCGCGACACGCGAGGGGCCGCAGGCCGAGCTTCCCCGGGCCGCGCCCGACGACATCGCCTATCTGCAATATTCGAGCGGCTCGACCCGCTTCCCGCACGGGGTGGCGGTCACTCATCGCGGCCTGCTCAACAACCTCGCCGCGCACAGCCACGGAATGGAGGTGATCGAGACCGACCGCTGCATCTCCTGGCTGCCCTGGTATCACGACATGGGCCTGGTCGGCTGCCTGCTCTCGCCGATGGCGAACCAGATCTCGACCGATTACCTCAAGACCGAGGATTTCGCCCGGCGCCCGCTCGCCTGGCTCGACCTCATCACCCGCAACGAAGGCACGACCGGAAGCTATTCGCCGACCTTCGGATACGACATCTGCGCCCGCCGGGTGTCGAGCCTGACCAACGTCGCCGAGCGCTTCGACCTGTCGCGCTGGCGGATCGCCGGCAACGGCGCCGACATGATCCGGCCCGACGTCATGCAGGCCTTCGTCGATGCCTTCGCGCCGGCGGGCTTCGACGCCAAGAGCTTCCTTCCCAGCTACGGTCTGGCCGAGGCGACGCTGGCGGTGACGATCATGCCTCCGGGCGAGGGCATCGTCGTCGAGCTGGTCGAGGAGACGACCCTTTCGGGCGACGGCAAGATGCATCGAGACCGGCCGCAGCGCTACCGGGCGATCGTCAATTGCGGCAAGCCGGCGCGCGACATGGAGATCGAGATCCGCGACGAGGACGGAGCGAAGCTCGGCAACCGCGAGATCGGCAAGGTCCATTGCCGGGGCCCGTCCGTCATGGTCGGCTATTTCCGGGACGAGGAGGCCACGCAAGCCTGCCTCGATTCCGAAGGTTGGCTCGACACGGGCGACATGGGCTATCTGTCGGACGGCTATCTCTACATCGTCGGCCGGGCCAAGGACATGATCATCATCAACGGCAAGAACCACTGGCCCCAGGACATCGAATGGGCGGTGGAGCAATTGCCGGGCTTCAAGGCGGGCGACATCGCCGCTTTCTCGATCACCACTCCGGGCGGGGAGGAGACTCCCGCCGTCCTCGTCCAGTGCCGAACCTCCGACGCCGAGGAGAGGACCCGCCTTCGCGACATCATCCGCGAGCGGGTGAGGGCGATCACCGGAATGAACTGCGTCATCGAGCTGGTCCCGCCACGCACCCTTCCGCGCACCAGCTCGGGCAAGCTGAGCCGGGCAAAGGCGCGAAGCCTCTACCTGACCGGCGAGATCCAGCCCTACGACATCGCGGCCTAGTTGCCTCCCATCGCAGATGGGGAGGGGGACCACCCGTAGGGTGGTGGAGGGGTATTGGCACCGATCTTATCGGAAACTCAGAGCCGTCACGGGAGTAAATCCCGTGACGTCAGTCGCGCTTCGCGCGCTGGCCAGCGGCCGCGGATGCCCTTCGGGCACCGCCGCGCCGCTTCGCCGCGCGGCTTCCTCCGGCCTGGCAGGAGTGGAGGGATTCGAACCCACGACCCTCGGTTTTGGAGACCGATGCTCTAACCAAACTGAGCTACACTCCTAAGGCCGCGACGCAGATAGCCCCACGTCGCGATATTCGCAAGGCGCTGGAGGAAGCCCCCGGCCTCCCCCCCACCGCCGCCCTTGCCATGGCCCCTTCCCCTCGCTATCTCGCGAGCCTCGCATGCATCGGCAAAGCTCGGCTGACCGGCCCCCCGGTCGAGAGCGGCTGCCCGAAAGGCGCTGAACCGAAAAGGACGAAGGACAGTGGCTAGAGTCAATCCCGGCGAGTTCCTCCGCCAGGTCCGGGCCGAGACCGGCAAGGTCTCCTGGCCGACCCGCAAGGAGACCGTAACGACCGGAATCATGGTCCTGATCATGACCACCCTGCTCGGAATCTTCTTCTTCGGGGTCGACAGCGCCTTCGCCGCCATCGTCACCAGCCTTCTCGGCCTCATCGGCTAGCCAGACCAAGGTAAGAAAAATCCATGTCCCGCTGGTACATCATCCACGCTTATTCGGGCTTCGAGAACAAGGTCCGCGACGCCATCCAGTCCGAAGCCAACAGGCTCGGCCTCGCCCAATTGGTCGAGGCGGTCGAGGTTCCGACGGAAAAGGTGACCGAGGTCCGCCGCGGCAAGAAGGTGACCAGCGACAGGAAGTTCTTCCCCGGCTACGTGCTCGCCAAGCTGGCGATGAACGACGACGTCTACCACCTCGTCAAGAACACCCCGAAAGTGACCGGCTTCCTCGGCTCCTCGGGCAAGCCGCAGCCGATCACCGACGCCGAGGCCGCCCGGATCCTCAACACCAAGGACGAAGCCGCCGCCGCCGCGCCCAAGACCAAGATCAACGTCGACTATGAGATCGGCGACCAGGTCAAGGTCCTGGACGGTCCGTTCGCGAGCTTCAACGGAGTGGTCGAGGAGCTCGATTTCGATCGCGGCCGGGTCAAGGTGGGCGTCTCCATCTTCGGCCGAGCGACCCCGGTCGAGCTCGAGTTCGAGCAGGTCGAGCTGGTCAAGTAACCTCTCCCCCGTCATCCCGGACCTGATCCGGGATCCAGCTTCTTCTGAGAGGCCGGGGCTGATGCTCCGGCCTTTTCCGGTTCATGCGAAGACGCGAAGCTGGCGAAGGGCAGGCGAGGGCGGCGGCACTTCGCGGTGGCCGGAAGGACCGCAAAGGCAAGGCTTCCGGTTCGTTCGTGGCGTCGTTCCGCCTCACCAAGCCGCGGCGGCCCCTGGGATCCCGGCGTTCGTGGATCGATGCCCCTCACATGTCCACGGTCAGGCTCATCTGGAAGCGGCGCGGGAGGTTGTAATAGAAGCCTTCGCTGACGTTGTTGAATCCGTAGGCGTCGTTCACCGAGGCCCATTGGGCACGCAAGGTCGCCGGCTTGCCGGTCAGGTCGAACCGGTAGCGGCCGCCGAGCGCCAGGGCGTAGCGCGCCGGGATGACGAGGCTGTTCGCGGCATTGGCGATCCTGTCCGACGTCGCCTCGTAGGCGAGATCGAGCGACAGGCCCTTCACCCAGGGCAGGTTCCAGTTGACCGCCGCGGTGACGGTGCGGCCGATCGAGGCGAGCGGCCGCTTCCCGATCAGTCCCAGCTCCACCGCATCCCCGCTCACCGTCGCGTCGAGGAAGACGGCGCCGAGCACGACATTGAGCCGAGGCGTGATCTGGCCGGCGAGCGACACCTCGACTCCGCGGTTGCGCCTTTCGCCGAGCTGGCGGAAGACCCGCGCCGGGTCGAGCGCGAAATAGGGCTTGCGCACGTCGAACACCCCGGCGACCAGGCGCAGCTCAGGGGTGATGGAATAGCGCAGGCCCGCGTCCATCTGCTCGGTGATGATGGCGGGCGGCGCCTCGCCGCGATTGACGGCGATCTCGGGCGCGACCGGGCTTTCCTCCAGGCCCTTGCTGTAGCCGGCGTAGAAGACGAGCTTGGGGCTGGCGATGATCGAGAGGGTGCCGTTGAACAGCCAGGGGCTCGATTTGGAAACGGGCAGGGCCCCGGACGGGCGGACCACGGCCTTTTCATAGAAAGTGCGCTGGATGCCGAGGCTGAGCTCGCCGACGTCCCGCCACCGGCCCTCATAGCCGAGGCCCGCGGTGACCTGGCGCACTCGGTCGGTCGTCTGCGGGCCGGGCGTGAAATTCGGCTCGGGCGCGAGGATCGGCTCGTCGATCCGGCCGCGGCCGAAGCTGAAGCGCTGGCTGCCGCCGATCCGGCGGTCCAGCATCCGGCCGCGGGTCATCAGGTGGACGAAGTGGAGGCGGTTGCCCTCGCTCAATTGCCGGGTGAGGCGCAGCTCGCCCGAAGTGGAAGCGGATCGGCGGCCTTCCTCATAAATGACCTCCCGATCCGCCTCGCCGTCGGGCGAGGTGTTCAGGAACAGGACGTTGAAGTTGCGAAGCTGATGGGAGACGGAGCGGAAGGCGCCGCCGCGCAGCGTCCAGTCGCCGGAGGCGAAGGTGGAGAGAAGGCCGTAGTTGAAGCCCCGCGATTCGTTCTGAGCCCATTCCGGGCCGAAATAGCGCCGCCGCTCGATCGGGGGCGGGAGATAGGCGCCCGCGGTGAAGACGATCGGCTGCCCCTCGTCGCCGCTCGTGTCCTGCATGCTCCAGAAGGGGATGACCTCCAGCTTCTCCGCCGGGCGCCAGCGGACGGCGGCGGCGGCGGTGAGCACGCGCTTATGGCCCCCATAATATTGCGCCTCCCGGTTGACGCCGACGCCGGCGGCCACGCCGAGCGTCGCGGTGAGGGGAAGCTGGGCGTCGACCTCCAGGCGGGGGCCACCGAAGGGGCCGATGCCGAGGACGGTGCTGGCGACGGCTTCCGATCCCGGCAGGCGCAGCGAAAAGTCGGCCACACCGGTCGGGGCCGGGAACGGATAGCCCTGGGCGGTAAGGCCGACCCGCACGTTGCTGCCGGAGATCAGGCGTGAGTTGAGGTCCGTCTGATAGTCGAAATACAGGCCGTTGATCCGGACATTGCCGGCCTGCACGGGGCTGAAGCCGCGCGCGCTCTGCGGGAAATAGATGCCGACGCGTTCGTTGCCGACGCTGGTGCCGAAAGCGTCGCCGGCAGCCTCCACCGGATTCTCGTTCGCGCGCTGGGCCAGGGCTGGCGTCGCGGAGGCGATCGCAAGGGCGGCGACACTGACGGACCGTAGCATGGCTGCTCCTCCACTTTGGTCCGTCTCCTTTGCCTCTCCCCTCCGATCCGGATAAGTGCCGTAGGTCGCACCCCGGAACCGTGACCTTCGGCCTATGGTCAGGCGGGCCGCGCCGTGGCAGCATTCCACCCATGGCGAGCCGGGCTCGCGACGAATCGGCAAGGAGGCTCTGTGCGGGGATTGGGTTACTGGGCAATGGCATGGCTGGCGGCGATGCGCTCGGCACGGCCGCGCACGCCCAGCTTCCGCAGCCGGGCAAGAACGCGATTCTCGCCAGCCTCGTCCCGGAATCCGCCGTCGTCGTCCCGGGCCGGACGGTCACGCTCGCGCTGACGATGCGGCCGGCCAAGGGCTGGCACGGCTATTGGAAGAATCCCGGCGACAGCGGCATCGAGACCCAGATCGCCTGGGAGCTTCCCGCGGGCCTCACGGCCGGACCCATCCAATATCCCGTGCCCGACCGGCTGATCATCGCCGGCCTGATGAACTACGTCTACGAGGGCGATTACGCGCAGCTGATCGACGTGAAGGTGCCCGCCGGCCTGGCGCCCGGCACCAG
>JASLBD010000356.1 GCA_030146745.1 Allosphingosinicella sp.
CTCGCGCGCCGGGCCGCTGCCGTCGAGCCAGGCGCCCCAGCTCTCGTGCGCCAGCACCGCGACTTGGCGGTGGTGGTAGGGCGCGACGTCCGGCCCCGGCTCGGTGGTCAGCATGGTGAAGGCCTCGCCGCTATCGGTCGACCGCCACAACCCGGCGATGCAGAACCAGTCGCGGCCCTTCATGGTGAACAGCCACCGGTCCTTGCGCTTGTCCGCGCGCGGCGCCTCGGGCTTGGTGAATTCGTAGAAGCCGTCGGTGACGATCAGGCAGCGGCCGCCCCGTTCCGAATTGGCGAACTCGCGGCCGTCGGAACGGAAGTTGTAGACCGGCTTTCCGCCCGGGCCCGCCCAACTCCACCGCCGCTGGACCAGCTCGGCGCGCCCCTCCCCCGCTCCGGCGGCGCCCCAGCGCACGATCGGCGCGGTGTCGGTGATCCGGATCTCCTCGCGCGGCTGGAGATTGGGAAGGCCGTCCGGAAAGCTCAGCGCCATGCCCAGCTGCTCTAGGGTCCTGGCGATCGCGTCCGGAGCGACCTTGTTGCTGTAGAGGTTGCACATGGTGCCGCCTCCTAGGAGGCCAGGCCGGCCTGCGCCAGCTTGACAGCGAATGCCGCGCCCCCGATATGCGCCCCTCGACGCGCGACGGCCCCTTCGTCTAGCGGTCCAGGACGTCGCCCTCTCACGGCGAAAACACGGGTTCGAGTCCCGTAGGGGTCACCAGCAAAATCAACGGCGTAAACGGCGGAAAAATCCGCAACTGCCATTCTCAAGCTCGCCTTGTCCGTCGTGTGCGGTGGTTCGCCCGCGCGGCGCCCCGCCCGCCCGGGGACCGTCGAGCGTGCGGTCACGTTCGTCAGACCTGCCTGAGCGCCAGACCATAGTGGTGACGGGCGGAAGCGCCGGGATCGGCCGCGCGACCGTCCGCGAATTTGCCGGCCGCGGCGCCGACGTGGCGATCTTCGCGCGTGGGGGCGACCGGATAGATGCGACGTGCCGCGAGGTAGAGCTGACCGTGGGCGGGCGCTCGGCATCGTCTGCGACGTCGCGGATGGCGCCGCCGTCGAAGCTGCGGCCGAGGCGGGGCGCTCGCGGAGGCTCAGGCTCGGCCTTCATCGTCCGGAGATGCAAAGCTGAGCCTGAAGGTCGCGCCCCGCCGGCCGGGCACCAGCGAAACCTCGCCGCCATGGGCGCGCAGGATTTCGCGCGTGAGGTGAAGCCCCAGGCCGCATCCGTCGGCGTCCGAGCTGCCGCGGGAAAAGGGCTCGAACAGGCGGGGCTGCAAAGCCGCGGGCACGCCCGGTCCCTCGTCGACGACATCGATCGTCCGGTTCGCACCGACCACGACCAGGATCTGCCCGGCACCGCCGCCATGCGCGACCGAATTGCCGACGAGGTTGGTGATGGCACGCGCGATGGCATGGGCATCGCCAGTCACGGTCACGGGTGCGTCCGGCGCCTCAAGCGACAAATCGTAGCCCGACTTGATCGCCGTCGGCGCGAGGTCGGCGACGACGTCGCGGGCGATTGCGGCAAGATCGACGGGCGAGCGCTCCCGGCCGGACAAGGACAATCGCTCGACATCGAGCATCTGCGAGACGAGGTGGACCAGGCGCCCGAGCCCCCGCCGAAGCTCCTGCTTGTCGGCTTCGTCCTGAAGCGCTTCCACCCGGAGCGTGACGACCGCGAGCGGAGTGCGAAGCTCGTGCGCGGCGTCGGCGATGAAGCGCCTCTGCCGTCCAAGCTCCGAGGCGAGCCTGTCGAGCGCGGCATTGAACCCGCGCACGAGGGGCAGCAACTCGCGCGGCGCCTTTTCCTCGTCGAGCCGCCGCGCCGGCGCCTGCGGAAGGATGGAAGCCGCTTCGGCGGCCAGCGGCCTCAGCGCGCGAGAGAGGATGGGCAGCGCGATCAGCACCGCCGCGAAACCCACGATCGCGATCCAGAACAGGATCACCAGGACGCCTTCGCCCCAGGAGGCGCCCAGCGAGTCCCCGGATCCGAGCGTCTTCGGATCCACCCCGCCGACGGCGAGGAGGATGGAGCCGGAGCCGACCCGGCGCCTTTCCACGACGGCGTTCGCCAGCGGCCGCTCAACCCCCGGAACGTAGAAGCGGCCGGATTCGATGAGGAGCGAGTTCCGCTCGAAGGCCCGGGCGACGGAATCCGGCACCCGGCCGAAGGAGAAACTGGCGTCGCCGCTCCTGCCGATCAGCCAGATCGCCGGGTTGCGGGAGGCCATATCGGCGAAACCGCCGTCTCGCGGCAGGCGCAGACCGTTTTCCGTCCGCGCCAGATCTACCGCCGCGCGCGAGAGGGCGATTCTCGGGCCTGTGTGGCTGTTCCGGTCGCGATTGGGGTCGTCGGTCACTACGATGACGGCCAGGAAGACCGCGATCGCCGCGATATAGACGGCCGTGAAGGTCAGCACCGCGCGCAGCGCGAGCGACGGCGTCCGCCTCAGCATGGCTGGAGCATATAGCCGACGCCGCGCACGGTCCTCAGCTCCACTCCGGAATCCTCCTCTTCGAGGCGGCGGCGAAGGCGCGAGACCAGGGCTTCCAGCGCATTGGCCGAGACTTCGACGTCCAGCCCGTAGAGCTCGGCCTCGAGGTGCGCCCTCTGGACCACCCGGCCGGCGCGGCGGACGAGCAGCTCGAGCAAGGCGAGCTCCCGGCGCGGCAATGCAATGGCCCGGCCTCCCGAGCGGACTTCCCGAGTGCCCGGGTCGAAGGACAGCCGGGCGACTTCGATCGGCGCCGGCCGGCTCCCCTGCCCCGGGCGCCGGCAGGCCGCGCGCAGCCTGGCGAGGAGTTCTTCGAGCGCGAAGGGTTTCACGAGATAGTCGTCCGCGCCCGCGTCCAGCCCGTCGACCCGATCGGCGAGATCGTCGCGGGCAGTGAGGAATATCACGGAAGGCGGCGAGACTCTCGACTTCGCGGCCGGGATCAACCCGATCCCGTCGCCGTCCGGAAGCCTGCGGTCGAGCAGGATCGCGCGGTAGTGAAACAGGATGACGGCCTCGAACGCCTCGCCGAGGGAAGCGACATGGTCGACCGGCCAATGGTCGCGCTCGAGCGCGCGGACGATCTCGCGGGCAAGGGCGGGATCGTCTTCGACGAGCAGGATTCGCGATCCGTCGGCCATCCGGGCTTCCTAGGTCAGTGCGCTGACGCCAACCTGACACGAAATCCCGCCCAAGGGCAGATTGTCGTCAGCCGCGCGGGCTAGGCCTGTCCCGTCCTCACACCGGACGATGTGAACGCCGCAGCCCCGCGGGGAGGGATCATGCTTGAGCTCGAGCACGTCAGTCACGCCTGTCCGAGCGGCCGAAGCGCGCTCTATCGCGCGACGCTGTCGTTGCCCAGCCTTCTCCTTTGGCTCGCAGCGGTCCTCAGCATGCTCTCGCCGGCGCCCTGCGCTTCGGCCCAGGCGCCCCGGCAGAAGGACATCGCGACTCAGTTCATTGCGTCGCAGCTGCTCACCGAATCCCGAGTCCCTTCA
>JASLBD010000361.1 GCA_030146745.1 Allosphingosinicella sp.
TTCCCGACGGGGACATCCTCGATGTGCTTGCGCAGCTTTTTAGCTTGTTTCCTTCGGGATCAGCGTCAGCGTCCATTGGCGGAGGGGTGGTGAGGCGCTTCGAAGCATTAGAGGATGTGGAGGATTATCCCTTTGACCGCTCGTCCAGATTGATCGAATCGTTTAGTTATCAATGTCAGGCGCAGGAGCCGGACACGGTCCTTTTCCATCGCGGAATCACTGTAGCAGAGCAGATTTCGGGAGGCGGCGTTCAAACCGCGTTCCGTAAGCCAAGCCCCAGTGCGTATTTTGACGAGTTGGCGTTTTTTCAGCCGTCATCCCGCTCGGGAAATTATAAGCCCCTCACCGATGAGGAGCGGATAGCAGTCGCTGAGCTGCTCAATTCTTACGCAGCGCCTACCGATGCCTCGTCAGATGACGAAGCCCGCCAGTTGTCCAAGGTTGTTTCCAAGCAGATTGATGATCTTCGTAAGCTAAACCTGAAAATGACCGAGGGCCTTGCTGAAGCACGGCGCCGAGATGAAGAGGCATTTAGGGCACAGCAAGGAGAACTGAATGAGCGGTTTCGCGAGCGCCTCGCGCAGCTCACAGAGAAGGAAGCGGAGCTTGACCGGCGTGGGCAAGAACTGAATGACCGAGAGCCGCAGCACGAGCGGAGACGGTTAAGAGAGCTATTGACGGCAAGTCTAAGAGGCAGCCTTGAGAAGCCTCTGGTGCAAAGCAGACGCGGTGAGCAGATTGCCTACGTACTTTATCTGGCGATAGCGGGCGTTTTTCTCGGAATTTCTCTGACGTTCGCCTTGGTGGATACCCTTGATGACGGATCAGCGGCATTCTGGGCGCGGACGGCTAAAAGCGTTGCGTCAGGCGCAGTCGGGGCTGCATTCGCTTGGGCGGGCCTCTCAGGCTTGAAAGCCTCTGCGATTGCACTGCGAGAACACGAAAAATCGGTCGAGCGCTACGCGTTCGATATGGATCGAGCCAGCTGGGTCGTTGAGACCCTCCTGCAAATGAATTTTGTAGAGCAGGCTGAAGTTCCTAACGAGTGGCTTGAGGCCGTATGTCGCGACCTGTTCGTGACGAGCGGCCACAAAGCGGAGGAGAGCCGCTCGCTAGAAGCCTTCGCTGCACTTTTCGACGCCACGGCAAAAGCTCGAATCGGAACAAACGGAATCGAGTTCGAGGTCGATCGAAAGGGTGCGAAGAAGCTGGCAAACGAGCAAGGCTAGCGATTTCCTGTGCCGGGCACGTAAGAAAGCCGACATCCTCAGCAACGCGGCGGGGCGGCCGATATTCAAATGCGGATTTTGGGTGTCGCGCCGCACGTCATACGAAAGGCGAGTGCCCGTCGTCTCCCTCTTCTTCGGCATCATCATCCGCATGTATCATGACGAGCATCCGCCGCCCCACTTCCACGCCGCCTATCAGGGCTTCGAAGCCTTCGTCCGGATCGAGGACGGCGAGATCGTCCACGGCGCCCTCCCGCCCAAGGCCGCACGACTCGTCCGGCAGTGGGCGCTGGACCATCGGGCGGCACTCGTGGCAAACTGGCGGCGCGGCGAGGAGTTGCTGCCGATGGAGATGATCCCAGGAGCGGATGCCGATGATTAAGCTCATTGGTCTCGAGCCGACCGGCGATGCGGAGCTGGAGCTGCGCTTCAACGACGGCTCGCACGGCGCCTGGTCCGCAGCCTCCCTGATCGCCCGCGACACGGAACTGACCCGCCCACTCGCCGACCCGGCCTATTTCCGCCGCGCCTTCATCGAAGCGGGCGCATTGGCCTGGCCGAACGGCTTGGAACTGTCGGCAGGCAGTCTGCACCGACGCCTGGCCGAGGCTGGAACGCTTGTCCGCGAAGCCGCCTGAAGTCCCGACCCGCGGCGACGAGCGCGTGGCGGACGTCCGCTGCGACTCCGAGCGGCTGATCGTCGATCTCACCGATGGCCGCACGATCGCCGTGCCGCTCGCCTGGTATCCGCGCCTCCTCAACGCCACCGACGAGCAGCGCGCTAATTGGGAACGGGCAGGCGCAGGCTTCGGGATCCATTGGCCCGACGTCGACGAGGATTTGAGCGTCGCCGGCCTCCTGAGCGGTTCGCCCGCGCCCGATCCGAAACGCCGTGCGGCGTCTTGACCGCGAGGGGGGGTCGTCGAACCTGCTGCAGCCTCCAGCCTACCGGACTTCGATCAGAGCCTCTCCGGCCTCCAGCTTGACGAGAAGCAAGGTCCAGCGCTCGAGCATCCACTCTCGCAGTGCCAGATTGGCGATGTTGCCGCAGCGGAGCCATAGGAGCCGGTAGTCGATCGGCGGGTGCCGCAGAGCGAAATCGTCGTCCTTGGTGACCAAGACGAATCCCTCGGCGGCGGCGAAGGCGGCGATGTCGGCATCGGGCGTCTGGCCCCCCAGCGGCGGCACACATGCTCCGCCTCGAACCCGCGCTCCTCGAACCAGACGCACAGCGCCGGAGGGAGCTGCGCATCGACGAGGAAGCGCATCAGGCGGCTTGCATCACCGAATGGTCGACGGCCCGCGCGCCATAGGCGAGGCAGGCGAGAATGTCCTCACGGGTGAGATAGGGGAAGTCGCCGAGCAGCTCATCCATGCCGGCTCCGGCCGCCAGCGCGTCGAGCACGTCCGACACCCGCATCCGGGTACCCGCCACGATGGGGCGGCCGCCGCACACGGCGGGATCGATCACGATGCGCTGCCCGGCCATGACCGCAAAATGCGGTCTGTGCCGCACCGAGTCAATCCGCAGCCAGGCCCGTTTCAGGTCGCCGGCGTCGGCGCGAGCAGCCCCGCCAGGGCCCCGATCGCGGCGGAGCCGATGGCGATGATTCCGTCAGGGATGTCGCCCTCGCCTCTCTCGAGCGTGATCCACAATTGCGCCACGATGACGGATAGGACCGCCAACCCAAGGACGATCACAGTTATGCGGTAGACGAAGGTGTCGGGGATTTCGGTTCTCCTTCGCGCTTCCGTCTCGGCCTCTTGAACGATCGCCTGGACGGCCGCGGTGTCGGGCGCGGCCGCCAGCTCCGGGGCCCTCTCGCTCAGTGCCGCTGCGAAGTTCTCCACCATCTTTGCAGCCATTCCGTCACCTCCTCGGCGGCTCAGTGTCCGTGCAGTTTCCTACGCGAAGCCGCGGCGCGTGCGCGTGATGCCCGTCACGGCTGATTGCGCGACGGGAATATCAGATCCTGCCGCCGTCCGCCTGGATTGGGGAGCGTGCCTAAGAATCGCGGCAGATCTATGGAGGTGGACCGGCCGAAAACCCCGTGCCGTCACTAACGCCAATAATCGCCCCGCTCCGAGCCGTCGAAACCGGCCGGAGGCGAGGCAGCAGCGTTTGAAAGCTTTTTCCCGAGCCGCAGGGGGCAGGGATCCTCGCGGCCGAGCTTCTCGACCAGCTCCTTCTCGCCGCCGCGCACGAAGCGCAGGCCTCGCTTCACCCTCGTCTCGGACGGATAGCCCTTACGCCGCTTGGAAATGACCTCGAAAGCAGGGGAGGTCGTCGCGATCGTCGGTCTTCATGTCGGCCTCCTCTTGTCAGGTAGTGGGGCGCGGCGG
>JASLBD010000459.1 GCA_030146745.1 Allosphingosinicella sp.
ACGGAGAGCGCGCTTGCGCGCTACGCCAACGCGCTCGACCGGGTCGCGACCCTGCGCCGTGCCCGCGTCAACGGCGCGGAAGCCGCCAGGATCGCCCGGCTCAGGTACGAAGCGGGCCGGGAAGGGTTTCAGATCGTCCTCGAAGCCGAGCGCTCGCTCGCCCAGACCGAAACCGCACTCGCCCAGGCGGAAGCAGAGCGCTCCAACCACCTGGTCTCGGTCTTCCTCGCCCTCGGCGGCGGCTGGCAGGGCTAGACGTGATCGGAACGGGTCGATGCGATCTCCGGGTCATCGCGGCGAAGGCCGGGATCCATGAACACGGCGGCGGGAACTGGAGCGGAGACCGTGCTCATGGATTCCGGATCAAGTCCGGGATGACGAGAAACGGGCGACGTCGAGGCCGTCACGCTCTGTGAAAGCCGCTGTGCCGGGAAAGCGCAAGGCCGCCTAGAGCGACGCTGCGGGTTCGCGGGCGACTCCGCCGATCGCACCGATCGCCGTCTTCATCTGGTCCAGGGTGAAGGGCTTGGTGAGAACCACGGATTCGCTCCCCTGGCTGGCGATGGACCGGCTGTCGGCATAGCCCGAGATGATGATCCCCGGCATTCCCGGCCGGATCTCGCGGGCCTGCTTGAGCACATCGGCGCCGGAGAGCAGGGGCATTGCGTAATCGGTGATGATGAGGTCGTAATCGGCCGGGGCCGCGCTCAGCTTGCGGAGCAGGCCGGGGCCGTCGCTGGCGGCTTCCACCTGGTGGCCCATGTCGCAGAGCATCCCGGCCGTGGTCTCGCGCACCGCGTCGTGATCGTCGACGAGCAGGATGCGCAGGGACCGTCCCTGGGCCTCGGCCTCGGGCGCGGCGGCAGGCGCCTCCTCCTCCGCGGCGGCCGAAGTCGGAGCGCGCGGCAGCCAGATCTCGACCGTGGTCCCTTCGCCCTCCTGGCTGTCGATGTCGATCGCTCCGCCCGACTGGTGGGCGAAGCCGTAGACCATCGACAGGCCCAATCCCGTCCCCTTGCCGACGGCCTTGGTTGTGAAGAAGGGTTCGGTGACCTGCTCCAGGATGTCGGCGGGGATGCCGCTGCCGTCGTCGGAGACGGTGAGAACGACATATTCCCCCGGGGGCAGGCCGAGCGAATTGCCCGTCGTCGTCTCGGCGTTGCGGCCGGCGACAACGATGGTGCCGCCCTTGGGCATTGCGTCGCGGGCGTTGATGATGAGGTTCATCAGCGCCAGCTCGAGCTGAGTGCTGTCGGCATAAGCGCACCACACTTCGGCTTCCGAGCGCCATTCGAGCTGGACCAGTCCGCCCAGCGTATGGGCGAGAAGGTCGGTCACGGTCGCCGACAGCCGGCGGATATCGACCGCGTCGGGCTGAAGCGTCTGGCGCCGGGCGAAGGCGAGCAGCCGCTTGACCAGCTCCGAACCCTGCTCGGCCGCGCGCCGGGTCATGGCGATGATCTTCTTATGCTCCTCCTCGAGCGGCAGCCGCCGCTCGATCAGTCCGAGGCCGCCGAGCACCGCGGCGAGGAGGTTGTTGAAATCGTGGGCGATGCCGCCGGTCAGCTTGCCGATCGCGTCCATCTTGCGCGCCTCGAGCAGCTGCTTCTCCAGATCCTTGCGGTCGGTGACGTCGAGCAGGGTGCCGGCATATTGCGCGGCGTCGCCGTCCTCGTGGCGGAGCAGGACCGCCTGGTCGAGGAAATGCTTGTACTGGCCGTCGGCGCACTGCCAGCGATATTCTATGTTCATCGCGCCGGTGCGCTGGCGGTCGCGGATCGCTCCCAGCGCTCGCTCGCGGTCCTCGGGATGGAGCCGGTCCACCCAGAGCGTCGGCTGGGCCTCGACCGCGTCGAAGTTGAAGCCGGTGACGGCGGTGAAATTGCCGCCGACGAATTGCGGAACCCGAGGTGAGGGGCCGTCCGCCTCGATGTAGAGGACGATCGGAAGCGAGGCGATGATCGCCGCCTGACGCTGCTCGGCGAGGCGGAGCTCTTGCTCGACCCTCAGCCGCTCGGCATTGGCGCGCAGGTTGGCGTCGAGCAGTTTCTGCTCCTGCGCCGCCTTGCGCTGGATTTCCTGGGTCATCAGGAACAGGTCGACGAACACCGCGACCTTGGAGCGGAGCACCACGGGTTCGACCGGCTTGAACACGTAATCGACCGCGCCCATCGAATAGCCGCGGATCAGATGCTCCTTCTCCTTGTTGACGGCGGAGAGGAAGACGATCGGGATTCGCTTGGTCTGCTCGCGGCCGCGGATGATCTGGGCGGTCTCGTAGCCGTCCATTCCGGGCATGTAGACGTCGAGCAGGATCACCGCGAAATCGCCCTTGAGGAGATGGCGGAGCGCCTCGTCGCCGGAGGAGGCGACCTCGACATCGGCCAGGTCCTCGAGCACGGTTCGGATGGCGAGCAAATTGTGATCGTCGTCGTCGACGACCAGCACCCGGGCGCGCGGCGCGGGCGGGGAATCCGCCTCGGCCGTCGAGGCGGCGGTCGGGTCGGCCGGACCCACCTGCGCTGGAACGTTCATCGGATCACTCCGCCGCCGTCTGTACCGGCTGGGCCCGGGCCTTGCGTCCGGCGGTGCGGTTGCGCGACTTGCCGATCCATACTCGAAGCAGGGCGAGCAGCAGCTCGATGTCGACCGGCTTGGCGATATAGTCCGAAGCGCCGGCGTCGAGGCACTTCTGGCGGTCCCCCTTCATCGCCTTGGCCGTGACCGCGATCAGCGGCAGCCCGGCGAGAGTCGGCTTCTCCCTGATCTTCTGCATGGTCTCGTAGCCGTCCATTTCCGGCATCATGATGTCGATCAGGGCCGCGTCGATCCCCGGCGTAGCCTCGAGAATGTCGATGCCGTCGCGGCCGCGCTCGGCGTGGAGCACCTCGACGTCGTAGCTCTCGAGCACGCTGGTCAGCGAGTAGATGTTGCGAATGTCGTCGTCGACGATGAGGATCTTGGTTCCGGCGAGCTCGGGAACCGTCCGCAGCTTGGCCGGCGCGTCCTCGCTCCGGGTGCGGGGGGGGCGGCGGCGGGTCTTCGCCTCGGCCTGGATTCGGCTGAACACCTCGGCCAGCTCGTCATGGTCGGCGGGTTTCGCGGTCACTCCGAAGGCTCCCATCTGGGTGACCGACGAGACTTCGTCGGCGCCCGAGATGACGTGGATCGGAATTCCGCTGGTCTCGCTGTCGTGTTTGAGGAGGTCGAGAAGGACGAAGCCGTTGATGTCGTCGAGGCCGAGATCGAGCGTGATCGCGTCGGGCCTGAGCTTGCGCGCCATCGCCAGGGTGCCGGAGCCGGCGGGCGAGATGACGCCCTTCAGCCCCGTCTCTCGGGCGAGGTCGAGCAGGATCGAGGCGAAGGTGACGTCGTCCTCGACGATCAGGACGAAGGGGTCGCCTCCGAGATTGTCGCGGTCGTCGCTCACCTCCAGCGTGGCGGGGAGGGCGGTCGGAACGTTGGCGCCGCTGTTCTCGTAGCGGGCGGTGGTGGTGGTCGTCCCTTCCGGCGCGGCAACCGCGGCGGCTTCGAGCGGGACGAAGAGGGTGAAGGTGGAGCCTTCGCCCGGCTTTGACCGGACCTGCAGCTCTCCGCCCAGGAGACGCGCGATCTCGCGGCTGATCGAGAGGCCGAGGCCGGTGCCGCCATATTTGCGGCTGGTGGTTCCGTCGGCCTGCTGGAACGCCTCGAAGATCAGCTTCTGCTTGTCCTCCGGGATGCCGATGCCGGTGTCGGTGACCGCGATCGCGATGGCCCGATCGGCGTTACGAAGCACCGGATGGTTGGTGCTCCACCCGCTGTCGGCGCTTCGCACCGAAAGGGTGACCCCGCCCTGGGCGGTGAACTTGAAAGCGTTGGAGAGGAGGTTGAGGACGACCTGCTGGAGCCTCTTCTCGTCGGTCCGGATCGAGGCGGGGAGATTCTCGTCGAACTCGACGTCGAATTCGAGGCCCTTGTCCGCGGCGAGCTGGCGGAAGGTCCGCTCCATATGCTGCCGGAGGTTGCGCATCCGCATGTCGCCCAATTCGATCGAGACGGTGCCCGATTCGATCTTGGACAGATCGAGGATGTCGTTGATCAGGCTCAGCAGGTCCGAGCCGGCCGAGTGGATGGTCCGGGCGAACTCGGTCTGCTTCTCGTTGAGGTTGCCCTGCGGGTTGTCGGCGAGCAGCTTCGACAGGATGAGCAGCGAGTTCAATGGCGTGCGCAGCTCGTGGCTCATGTTGGCGAGGAACTCGGACTTGTACTTGGAGGTC
>JASLBD010000257.1 GCA_030146745.1 Allosphingosinicella sp.
CAGCCTCGTGCTTAGATCGCTGGACGACGACCAGGCCCAGGACGTCGTCACCATCCCTTTGGCCGGCAAGTCCGCTATCGCCGATCACATGGTGATCGCCTCGGGCCGCTCGACCCGTCAGGTCGCCTCGATGGCGCAGAAACTGGGCGAGCGGATCAAGCAGGAGCTCGGCCGCAGCATCCGGGTCGAGGGGCTGCCGGTCGCCGACTGGGTGCTGATCGACGCCGACGACGTCATCGTCCACATCTTCCGCCCGGAGGTCCGAAGCTTCTACAATCTGGAGCGGATGTGGGCGTTCGAAGGGGATTCGGGGACGGCGCCGGCTCCTGCCACGGCGGCGGGTTGAGCCGGACGCCGAACCAACACGTCATGCCGCGATTGGTCCGGCAGCCATGAACACGGATCGTGGAAAGCTCGCACGATTGTGCTCATAGATTCCGGCTTTCGCCGGAATGACGGATGGGGACGGGAATGAAGCTCCACATCGTCGCCCGCGGCAAGATCGGCCGAAGCGCCGAAGCCGAGCTGGTCGAGCGCTACCTGAAGCGCCTCTCCTGGCCGGCCCAGGTCACCGAACTGCCCGAAAGCGGCGGCCGCCTCCCCCCGCCGGCCGAGAACGGAGTCACCATCCTCCTCGACGAGAAAGGCGAAGCGCTCGGCTCGCTCGACCTGGCGAAGCGTCTCGAGCGCTGGCGCGACGAGGGCCGGCGCGAGGCCCGCTTCCTGATCGGCGGCGCCGACGGCTTCACCGACGGGGACCGGTCGTCGGCCGACCTCCTCCTTTCCTTCGGGCGGGCCACCTGGCCCCACCTCCTCGCCCGGGCGATGCTCGCCGAGCAGCTCTGGCGCGCCACCTCCATTCTTGCCAACCACCCCTATCACAGGGAAGGATGAGCGGATGCGGCGAGTCCTCCTCCCTTTCCTCGCCGCCGCCTTCCTGGGCGGCGGCTGGGCCGTCGCCCAGGCGCCGCCGACCCTCGCCCAGGCCCAGCAGGAAGCGGCGGCCGCCAAGCGCCGCTCCGACCTGCTCGAGCGCCAGGCGCAGCGCGCCACCGGCGAGGCCGCCCGAGCCAATGCCGCCGCCGCCGCCCTCGCCGCCCGGATCGAGGCCGCCGAGGCCGACATCACCGCGGCCCAGGCCCGGATCGCCCTGATCGAGAGACTGAGCGCCGCCCAGCGCGCTCGCCTCGCCGCCAGCCAGGGCTCGCTCATCCGGTTGACCGCCGCGCTCCAGACCATGGCCCGCCGCCCCCCCGCGCTGGCTCTGATCCAGCCCGGCTCCTTGAACGAGGTCGTCCACGTCCGCGCCCTGCTCGCCTCGTCGCTCCCCGCGATCCGCGCCCGAACCGCCGGAGTCCGCGCCGAGATGGCGCGCGACGAGGCGCTTCGCCGCCAGGCCCGCGAGGCGGTGGTCCAGCTCGGCTCGGGCCGCCGCGACCTTCAGCAGCGCCGGGTCGCCCTCGCCCGCTTCGAGCAGGAGCAGCGGCGGCGCTCGGCCAGCCTGATGCAGTCGGCGCTTCGCGAATCGGACCGCGCTTTGGCCTTCGGCGAGGAGGCGCGCGAGATCGCCGCACTGGCCGGCACCCGGGCCTTCCAGGCGAACCTCGCGCGCCGCCTCTCCGAGCTTCCGGGCCCGGCGCTTCGCCCCGGTGCGGCTCCGCCCCGCCCCCGCCCGCCTTACTACGTCCTTCCCGTCCAGGGCCGCCTCGTCACCGGCACCGGCGAGATCTCCGACGCCGGAGTCCATGCCCGCGGCCTCACCTTCGCCACCGCCGCCGGCTCCGAGGCGGTCGCCCCCCGCGCCGGCCGAATCGCCTATGCCGCGCCCTATCGCGGCTATGGCGAGGTCGTGATCATCGATCATGGCAGCGGCTGGACGACGACGATGACCAACCTTTCCGGCCTCGCCGTCAGGCGCGGCGACCGCGTCCGGGCCCGCCAGCCGCTCGGCCGTACCGGCCCCGGCGACGTCAAGGTCGAGCTGCGCAAGGACGGAAGGCCGTTCCCGATCACGCTGCTCCTCTGAAATCCCCCCGCGCGCGGCGAGGGGAGGTTCATCTCTTGCTCGTTCACGCAGCGTTGCTTTTCGCCCGCTAAAAAAGGCGGTACACGCGTCTCGAACACCCAGGCAGGATTCCCCCCATGGCCAACAACTTCTTCCGCTCGCTCGCTCTGGTCAGCGCGGTGGCGATCATCCCGGCGGCGAGCGCGTCCCTCGCGGCCGTCGACGTCGACACCTATCGCGAGCTCGACCAGTTCATGAGCGTCTTCGAGCGGGTCCGCTCCGAATATGTCGAGCAGGTCGACGACAAGACCCTGATCCGCGGCGCCATCGACGGAATGCTCGCCAGCCTCGATCCGCACAGCGGCTATATGGACGAGCGCGGCTACCAGGCGCTGATGACCACCACCGACGGCAATTACGGCGGCCTCGGCCTCAACGTCACGATGGAGGACGGGGTGGTGAAGGTGGTCGCGCCGATCGAGGACAGCCCCGGCTTCAAGGCCGGAATCAAGCCCGGCGACTACATCACCCACTTGAACGGCAAGCTGATCTACGGCGGCACGCTCGACGAGGCGGTCGATTCGATGCGCGGCCCGCCGGGCAGCACGATCAAGGTCACCATCCTTCGCCTCGGCCGCGACAAGCCGTTCGACGTGACCCTGACTCGCGCCGCCATCGAGCTCAAGGCCGTCAAGTGGGACGTGAAGGACAATGTCGGCGTGATCAACGTCAACACCTTCAGCCGCACCACGACCGACGAGACCCTCGCGGCGATCGCCGCGATCGAGAAGAAGCTCGGTCGGCCGCCGCTCGGCTACATCGTCGACCTGCGCTCCAA
>JASLBD010000261.1 GCA_030146745.1 Allosphingosinicella sp.
GCGGCGGTGAGCTTCGCCCACAGGCTTGCGGCCGACGCCACCGACACCTGCTGGCCGACGATCGCCCGAAGCAGGGTCTGGTAGCCCGGCTCGCTGATCCGCGGTTCGGGATAGCCAGCCGAGGCCAAGGCGGCGGCGATCCTCGGCTCGCGCCCGGCCAGCTCGTCCAGCGAATTCCGCAAGTCTTCGGCCGCGATCCCCACTTTTGATCCCTTGTCTTCGAGCCCGGCCCCTAGCATAGCCCCAGCCCATGGCGAAGCTCACCATCATCAACCGCGACGGAGCGGAAAAGACCATCGAGGGCAAGGACGGCTGGAGCGTCATGGAGAATATCCGCGACTCCGGCTTCGACGAATTGCTCGCTCTGTGCGGCGGCTGCTGCAGCTGCGCAACCTGCCACGTCCATGTCGATCCGGAATGGCTGCCGTCCCTGCCGCCGATGAGCGTCGACGAGGACGACCTGCTCGACACCACCGACCACCGCGTCGAGAGCAGCCGCCTCTCCTGCCAGCTCAAGTTCGGCCCCGACCTCGACGGCCTCAGGGTCCAGATCGCGCCCGACGATTCACCGTTCTGACCGTCATTCCGGCGAAGGCCGGAATCCATGAACACCGATGATTTCGAATTTCCGCCGTCGGTGTTCATGGATCCCGGATCAAGTCCGGGATGACGGAATTCAAATCGCGAACCGCACCACGGCGGTCGGCACGCTCTTGCTGGCCGGAGTGACCCGCCAGACCACCTTCTTTCCCGGTCCCGGCGCCATACCCTCCTCGTTATTCTGCATGACGAGCTCGGCGTCGGTGGTGAAGGTGAAGGTGCCGTCGCGCTCCTTCGGCCCGGAATCGGGCTTGGCGGAGCTGCCCATGTCCATGTCCTGGTCGCCGAAGGCGATCGCCTGGAACCGCGCGGTCCGGTCCTTGCGGACCTCGACGACGAGCCAGGGGATGATCGACTTGGCGTCCATGTTGACCGGATAGACGAAGCTTCGGTCGAGCCTGCCGGTCATCGCATAGTCGACTCGGAACTTGTTCCTGCCGAGATATTCGACCGAGCGGTAGCCGACCTCCTTCGACAGCGCTTCGGCGACCGCTTTGGCTTCGGCGATCTGCTGGGCGGTCTCGGCAGCAGGCGCCGCGGGCGCGGCCGGAGCGGCCCCGGCAACATTGGCGGTCACGTCCTCCTCGCCGGCCGCCCCACCCTCGCCCGGAGGCGCGGCGCCGGCCAGCCCCTCCTGCATCCCCTGCTGCATCGCCGACGCCGGATCGAGCAGGATGACCTCGCCCACATAGGTGAAGGCGAAGCTGCGGTCCTTGCCGATGTGGAGCGTCGAGACGAACCTGCCCGGGCTCAGTATGCAGGACGAAAGCGTGAGCGCGGCCGCGGCCACGAACGCGAAGCGCATGAACGACATGAATTACCCCCCCGAATTGCTCCCCTGTGTGGCCACCGCGTATAGCGCGACCGCGGCGGCGTTGGAAACGTTGAGGCTTTCCATCCGGCCGCTGATCGGAAGCCGGGCAAGCGCGTCGCAATGCGCCTCGGTATTCTGGCGCATCCCCTCCCCTTCGGCGCCGAGCACCAGCGCCACCCGCGCCGGCCCGACCGCCTCGGCCAGGGTCATTTCGGACTCGCCGGTGAGGCCGATGCGCCAGAAGCCCGCCTCGGCCATCTCGTCGAGGCTCCGGGCGAGATTGACCACCCGGATCCAGGGCACCGTCTCCAGGGCCCCGCTCGCCGCCTTGGCCAGAGCCCCCGATTCGGGCGGGGCGTGCCGATCCTGGGTGACCAGCGCGAGAGCGTCGAACGCCGCCGCCGAGCGCAGGATGGCGCCGACATTGTGCGGATCGGTGACCTGGTCGAGGACCAGCAGAGGCCGCCGCTCGGGCGCGTCCTGAAGCACGTCGGCGAGCAGCAGATCGTCCAGCCGCTCGACCTCGGCGACCAGCCCCTGGTGCGGCGCGTCCTTGGGCACGAGCCGGCCGAGATCGGCCGCGTCGGCGAAGGTGAACGGCACGTCCTTCGGCAGATCGACCTCCGCGGCCGCCTCGCGGGTAGCCCATATCCGGACAATTTCGCGGTCGGGATTGGCGAGCGCGGCGGCGACCGCGTGGCGCCCCCAGAAGCGCGGGCGGTTCTCGGGCCTGGAGGCGGTTCGGGCTTTGCGGCGCATGGCCCGTCATGACCGCACCCGGCCCGGCTGACAAGCGCGCCCGGAGACGGCATGCCCCCGTTCGCCCTGAGCCTGTCGAAGGGTCTTCCTTACTTTGTCGAGTGAGGCGAATGAATAGGCTTCGACAAGCTCAGCCCGACCGGTTGGTGGGGCATTGAGAGCGTGCTTTTGAGGCCGCCGGGAAACTAATCCAGGTTTATCCCCGTTATCCCCGTTATCCACAGGCCCGAGCCCCGATTCAGCGCTTGGCGCGACTCGGATTCGGGTGCCAATGTCCTTCCTGTGGCAGGGAGCGGCCTTCCGGAAACGGAAAAAAGCTTCCAGGCACGGCCCCGCGGAAAGCGGCGGAAGTCTTCGGACGGAAGCCGAAGGAAGCGAAGGTCCGGGCAACCGGAAGGAAGAAGCGCGAGGCAGCGGCGCAAGCCAAAGCCGAACCCACTTTCCTTCGAGGGTCCGGCGGAACCTGAAGCCCCCGGGCTGAAGGAACCGCGAAAGGACACGACGAAGCTTCGCTTCATCGTCAGTCCGATAGGGAACCGGAATTCGAGGCCGCAAGGCTTCAGAAGGAAGGAACCCGCCAGGGAACCGAAGCCGGCCGCAAGGCAGGGCGCGGAACCCGCAGGAACCGGAACCGGATCAGCAATGATCTTGGCACAAGGAACCTGAGGGACCGACCGGGGCCGCAAGGCCTCGGCCGGAACCTCCCTGGGAAAGGCGATCTCGCCTTCACGGGCAGGACCGACGGCCCAGGGACAGTGGAGGCCGGCAGCAATGCCGGCCTCCATTTCGTTTTGGGCCTGGCGCAGAGCAGGGACCGCCCCCTCCCCGTCATCCCGATCGCGTGACGGCCCCCACCCCATCACCCTGAACGGGGTTCAGGGTCCAGGCCTCCGCCGGCTCGACCGTCTCCACCTTGGATGCTGAAACAAGTTCAGCATGACGATAGAGGCCAAGCCCGCCGGCCGCGAATTACGGCGCGGCGGCGGCGATTACCGAGGACAGGAGGGTTCGAGCGACTCGCTCGCGGGGGCCGGGCGGAAGCGCGGCGACGGCCTCGTGCATGGCGGCCGCGCCACGGCAGAGATGGTCCGGGCTCGCGGCGGAACGGAGGGCGCGGTCGGAGAGCATCGCCCGGACCGGAATCTCCGGCTCGATCTTTTCGACCGCGGCCAGCCAGGCGACGAAATCCTCTTTCGCCGCGACGGGGGTGGCGCTCGCCCGGAACCCCGCTTTGGCGGCCTCGACCAATGCAAGGCCGTAATCGGCGAGTCCCGCCGGCTCGGCGCCGGCCAGCGCTTCCCGGCTGAAGAAGCCGCGGTCGCCGACGGTCGCGCAGAGCCGGACGTCCTGCCTGCCGAGCGCTCGAAGCATCGCCCCCTGCCGAGCCTCGATCGCGACCAGCGAGGGGCCGGGCGCGGCGAGGATCGACTCCCTTCGGCCGCGCAGGAAACGGTCGATGCCCACATAAGCCAGCCGCCGCGCCTCCTCCGGCGTCTTGCCGGCAAGGCTGGCGGCGATCGCCTGATGGTCGAGCGGGAAATCGCGGCGCATCGCCTCCAGTATCCGGGTGGGAGCACCGGCCGGCAGCTGGGCGGCAGCGGCGGAGGCGAGGCCCGAGGCGAGGATGAGGAAGGCGGCAAGGAGGCGCATCGGCACGGCTTTCGTTCAAGGGTTTCCCTCGACTAACGATATGGCGACGCGAGGCAAGCCGCTCCGAAAGTCACTCGACGACGATCTCGGTACGGAGCGAATTGGCGATGAAGCAGCGCTCGTGCGCCTCGTGGTGGAGCCGCGCCAGCAGGTCGTCGGCCGGTGGGTCGCCGGCGAATTCGATCTCGGGCCGAAGCACGATTTGGGTCATCGCGATCCGCCCCCTCTCGTCCTTGGCCATCGTTCCCCGCGCCTCGTCCCGATAGCCGGCCACGTCGAGACCTGCGTCCCGCGCGAGGTGAAGGAACCACAGCATGTGGCAGGCCGAAGCCGAGGCGATCAGCGCCTCCTCCGGGTCGACTCCGGCGGGATCCGAAAAAGGCGGCGGAACCACGTGGGGCGAGGCCGAGCCCGGCACGACCGCGCCGCCGTCGAAGCTCAGGCTGTGGGCCCGGCTGTACCGCCCCTCCCGGAAGCCGCCGCCGGAGCGCCATTCCACCGTCGCTGAATAGTCGGCCATGGTGCTGAGTTCCTCCCTCACCGCCGGATCTCGTCATTCCGGCGGAGGCCGGAATCCATGAACACGGGAGATGCCGTCTTGCCGCAATCCGTGTTCATGGATCCCCGATCAAGTGCGGGATGACGGGCGGGGCATGGCCCGCGCCCTCCCCTCAGGCCGCCGTCCGCTCCAGGAACGCCGTTTCCCGCTCGACCCAGCCCGCGAAGCTCGGCCGTGACAGCATCCGGTCGGCGAAAGCCGCGACCTTCGGATGGCGTTCGGAGTCGATCGTCAATCCGAGATGGCGGAAATTGGCGAAGGCCGTCGCCACCGCGATGTCGGCGAGGGTGATCCCCTCTCCGACCAGGAAGCCGCTCTCGGGGATGGTGCGCTCGAGATAGTCGAGGATCGGGGGAAGCTCCTCCTTCTCGGCCTTGTCGGCGGTTTCCAGATCGCCTTGCCGGCCGAGGAAGCGAGGCGCGACGATGCGGTTGAAGAACATCTTGGCCCCGCAGGCGCAAAGGATGGTGTCGGCGAACTCGTCGAACCAGATCGTGCGGGCCCGCGCCTCCGGCTCGGCGGGGATCAGGGCGGGCTCCGGATATTTCGCTTCCAGATAGTGGATGATGGCGGAGGAATCGGAGATGGCGAAGTCCCCGTCGCGGAAGCCGGGTATCTTGCGGAACGGGCTCGAAGCGAGGAAGTCCGGATCGTCGGAGCCGAGGCCGAGCGGCTTGTGGTCGAGCTCCAGCCCCTTCTCCGCGCCGTAAGCCAGGACCTTGCGAACGAAGGGCGACAATGAGGCTCCGTAGACAATCATGTCCAATCTCCCTTTTTAGGTTTCAACACGCAACCTATACGGCTGCGCGGGCTATCGCAAGCCGCCGAAGCGAAGGCCGATCCAGAAGGTTCGCGGGGTCGCCCTTTCCTGGATTCCAGCGCCGCTGATCCCCGCGAGGATCCGGGCGTCGGCGACATTCTCCGCGCGCGCCTCGATCGCCAGCCTGGGCCCGAGCGGAAGCCGGCCAGCGGCGTCGAGAGTGAACGCGCCCGGCAGGCGCTGGCGGTTGAGATCGTCCTCGAACTGGGCACCGGCGTAGCGCGCGGTGACGGAGGCTCGGGCTCGGCCCGAAGCCCAGGCCAGGGTGGACGAGAGGCTGTGGCGCGGAGTCTGGGCGGGCCTCAGTCCGTCGAGCGCCAGCGCGGGCCCGCTCGCCTCGACCTCCGAATCGACCCGGGACCAGCCTCCCGAAAGGCTCCAGTCGCCGAGCGCGTAACGGCCCTCCACCTCGATTCCTTGCGCCTCGATGGAATCGAGATTGCCCCGCCGGCGATAGTCGCCGCCGGCGGCGACGAAGCCGACGCCCGGGAAAGCGCCCGGGCCCCGGCCCAGGGTGACGTTGGCGATTGCCCCATCGAGCCGGTTGGAAAAGACGGTGACTCCGATCCGGGTCCTCGGCGCCGGCCGCCAGTCGACGCCCGCCTCGACCCCGAGCAGTCGCTCGGGGTCGAGCTCCGCATTGGCCGCGGTCGCGTCGGTCCCGACCCGGAACGGCCTGTAGAGTTCGTTCAGGGTCGGAAGCCGCCAGCCGAGATAGGCGGCGCCGCGCAGGGTCAGGACGTCCGCGGCGCGCCAGGCGATCCCGGCCCGCCCGGTCGGCTCCCAGCCGGACCGGTCGGCGAAGGCCGTGTCGGTCAGGACCGAGCCGGTCGCGAGCACCCGCTCGTGCAGCCGGCCGTCCGAGATTGTCCAGCGGTCGATCCGCGCGCCGGCGGTGAGCGTGACCGCCTGCGCCGTCCACGCGGCCTCGGCGAAGCCGCCGAGCGTCCGGGTGCGGCCGCCGGCCACCCGGCCGCGAGTGCCCGCTCCGGCGGCGAAGGCGTAAAGCTCGCGCGTCTCGCCGTCGGTCAAGCGCCAGTCGCCCCCGATCCGAAGCTCGGTCCCGGGCCCGAGCCTGGGCCGCACTTCGACCCGGGCGCCGAGCCCGGTCGCCGGCACGCTGAATTGCTCCGAGGCTCGGCTAGCCGCCGTCCGACCCGCATTGACGCTGGCGAAGCTGTTGTAGAAATCGCGGGTCTGGACGTAACCGAGGGCGCTCCATCGCCGGCCGACCAGTCGAAGCGACGCGTCGGTCCCGCGCGTGCGGATCTCGGAAAAAGCCGTCCCGCGCTCCCGCTCGTCGGAAAACAGCAGCCCGCTCGCCTGA
Organism: Allosphingosinicella sp.; assembly: GCA_030146745.1. The sequence continues at coordinate 6,530 of JASLBD010000261.1, forward strand.
AGCTCGATTCCTCCGGGAAGCGGCGCCACGGCGCGCAGGGCGATGCTCGACTGCTCGTAGGGCGAAGGCCGGTCGGCGGGACCGCGCTGCCCGCGGACCACGGGCACGAACCCCTCGCCGCGCTGCCAGGCGCCCGAGACGGCAACGAAGCCGCCGCCGAGCCCAAGGCCAAGCCAGGCAAAGAGGTCGAATCCGTCGCGGCTGCCATAAGCGAGGCGCCCCTGCTTTCCGCGC
>JASLBD010000060.1 GCA_030146745.1 Allosphingosinicella sp.
CTTGGGAATCGCGACGGAAGAGATTTGCATTATCCGGGCGATGACAGTTCCAAAGCGCTGGTACGGGAAGGCATCGACCGCAACACGCACCTCTTGTCCCACCGCGAGAAAACCTGCGGCACTGGTGGGAACGTAGAGTTCTGCGCGGCGAGTCGCGTGTTCGGGCATCACGACCATGAGGGGCTGTTGCGGCGTCGCCGCCTGGCCGAGTCGAGCTGTGACCGCGGTCACCATTCCCTCGATCGGCGATGTCAGCGTGTAGCCTTCCGCCGTTTCCACCTCCGCCAGCCGCTGGATCAGCTCCGCCCGGCTGGATTGGACGCCAGCCGCTTGCGCCTCGGCCACGGCACCGGCTTGCACGATGCCGCGGCGCGCTTCGGCCAAGGCTGCGCTTTTGGCCGCACGCGCCTGTTCCAATTGCGAGAGCTGTTGGCGCCGCGCGATTAGCGCACTCTCGCGAGTTTCGAGATCGCGCCGGCTGATGAAGCCTTTGCCGGCAACACCCTGCACCTCACGAAATTCGTTCCCCGCCACTTCGACGAGGCGCCGCTGCTGCCCAATCTGCATGTCGAGACTGGCGATCTCCTGACCAAGGCCGCGCATCTGCTCGGCCAGCCGCGACTGCTCCGCCCCGGCCGCGTTCATCATCAACGCTGTCTGGCTGGCGAGGCGCCGGTCCTGCTGCTGCAAGGCATCCCGGATTCGGCGAGGCGCGGTGCGACCGCTCGCCATGTCTTCCTCCGATCGAATTTGCACGAGCACGTCACCGCGCTTGACCCGCTGTCCCTCGCGCGCTGGGAGCGCGGCGACGATGCCGGCCCGCGAGGGCACGATCGACGCAACGCCGCGATCGAGAACGACTGCGCCCGCTACGGTTTCGATGCGTGAGTAGCTCGCGCTGAGGAGGAAAGCGAAGGCAACGGCCAGCACTGCCAGCAGCGTAAAGCCGATAAGCTGCCAAGACACTGGAACTGCAATGCTGACGTCACCATGCAGGCGATCTGCGCGGTGCTCCAGAACTTCCTGCCGAAAGAGCTGACCGGTTGGTACGTCCACTAACCCCGTCCCCGAATCAGCAAGACTCAGAAGCTAGGAGCATAAATACATTGGCGCAACAGTGAGGCTCCGGCCGTCACTGCATGCTCAAAATCGGGGTTGAAAAATTGTGCCAACTCACTGTAAATCTGCGGTGTTCAGCGCTTGCTGAGCGTCAACAAAATCAACGACTTAGCACCCAAAAAAACCGGCTGCGAATCCTGCCTTCGCTGATCGTGTCTGCTCAGGCGTCCACCTTTGCCGGCTCCTTGGAGGCGGTGGCGAGGAGCCTGCGCGGCCGTAGCGGGCGGGGGAGGGCACGGGAGGCCGGGCGGAAGCGGGGAAGATCCCGGACGATTTCTTCGTTTTGCGGGTGCAGCGTGCCGAACAGCCTGTCCCATAACGTGAAGAACACCGCATAGTTGAACACATAGTCGCGGTGGTGGAGGTTGTGGTGGGTCCCGAAGGCGATCCAGGAGAAGCGGCGCGAGTCGGTGATCATCCTTGGAAAGAATTCGACATTGGCGTGGCCGATGGCGGATCGCGCAATCGCCAGGACGGAGAATGTTACCAGGACCAGCGGGGACAAAGGCAGCAGTACCCCGATTCCGATGACGAACGGCATTGAGGCCAGCTGCTCTATCGGCGACAGCTGGAACTGGGTAAGCGGGTTCGGACTGGTGCTGAAGTGGTGCACGGAATGCACATATCTCCACAACGGGCCCCAGTGGAGGGCGCGATGGACGGCATAGAAATAGCCGTCGTAGAGCACCAGCATGAGCGCCAGGCCGAGCGCGAAGTCACCGGGGCCATGGGCGCCCGAATCCATGTTCATCCTCAGCCCGGCCAAGTGCACGGCCAAGGCCCCGATCGTCGCGGTGACCGCCGCCGACCACAGCCAGACGGTGCTGAACATCAGCTCATGCCGGAGCTGCCGCCAAGTCAGCCGGGTCGGCTGGATCGGGCCGCGGAGGCGCCATAGGGCATGGGCCGCGCCGAAGAGGAAGGCGGCCAGCAGGAATCCGCCGACGATGCTCACCACGAGCGCATAGCCGCTTCGGACGCTCGACTGCCAAAGTGCCTGAGCTGCCGCCAAAGCGCCTTCCCAGGACGCGATATCCCCGGGATTGAGCGCCAGCATCATCGCAAGCAAGGCGGCAGTCAGAGCCGCCGCGATTCCCGTCTGGAGGAAGAGATGCTGCCGCACCTCGAGATCGGCCGGGGCATTCGCGCCCGGATCCTGCTCATGCCCGCTCGTTTTCCATTCAGCCATCGCGATATCCCCCGTTCAACGTCTCTCAATTTCCAAATCCGGTGTGGCGGCCTCGCCGACGGCGCGATGGCGCGGCGGGGGAATCGGGGTCCTTTGCGGCCGAGGAAGCAATGGCGGCGCTCCGAGTCGAAGCCGGCTTGATATTCGACGCAGGGCGGTGCGGGATCGGCTGCCGCGCCGGGTAGGGTTGAGTTCTGGGCCCATGGTTGGACCTCGATCCCGCAGCCCGCGGCGCCAGTCTTTTTCCCCTCGTCCGCCGCGGCGTCCGGCTCGGTCCCGTCATCCTTCCCCGGACCCAATCAGCTGGCCGAGATGGCCGATGAGCCTGCCCATGAGCGCTTCGGCTTCGGGACTCGCCAAGGTGCCCGGCCGGCACTTCAGAACGAGGACGAGCCCTTCTCCATCCTCGAAGGCGTCTATTCCCAGCGGGGCGAGGCCGACCTGCGGGGTGAGCCCCATCAGTCGCGCGTCGCCGGACCCGAGGGTGAAGGGGTCGGACACCTCGCCATCGGGGAGTAACCTCAGGATCGGATCGGAAGCGAGGTGCTCGTGATAGGCGAAGGTCGTGCTGATGTCGTCGCCCGCAATCGCGCCCGACTCACCCGCGTGAACTCCGGCCAATGCGTTTCCAATCGTCCGGTGCACGTCCTGGACCAGACGGTCGAAGTTACGGTCGCACCCGCCTATCTGCAGCCTTGCCAGGACCGCGAAGTTGCCGACCGTGTCGCGGTGAAGCGCTGGGTCCCGCAACGAGACGGGCGTCCCGACACCCAGCTCCGTCTGGCCGGATTCGCGATGGACGAAGGAGGCGAAGCCGGCGAGCAGCGCGGACAGCGGGGAGACTCGGCGGCGCGCGGCGGCGGCGGCGACATTCCCTTCCGGCCCGTGCGGCAGCCGCCCGACGACGACGGCGACGGGGTTTGCCTCGGCCATCGGCCTGTCCCAGCCGCCGCCGCTTGCCTTTGCCCACCAAAGCGGGATGCGGTCGCCGCCGCCGGATTCAGGCCGCCGGCCGGGTCCGCCGGGCGGCGCCGGCGCTGCGGCCGCGAACTCGGCATAGGCCGATGCCGAGGCTGCGGGAGCAGTCGCTTCCGCGCCCGCCAGTTTCTCGCCGAAAGCGCTCAAGATGATGCTCAGAGACTGGAAGTCCGCGACCATATGGTGGACCCGAAGCACCACCAGGCACCGCTTGTCCGGGAGCGTCAGGACGTCGATGCCGACGGGCGACCGGCCGAGGTCGATCGGGTCCTTGCTCCGCCGCCGGACATAATTGAAGGCGTCCTGAACATCCCAGATCGCGCCGTCGAGGAAGCGCCAGGCGGAGATCGACTCCGGCGAGGCAGTGGCGACCGAACGCCGCCCGTCGAGCCGGTAGGTTGTTCGCAGCAGCGCGTGCTCGGCGCAGACGGCCTCCCACGCGGCCCGGATCGCTTCGGGATCGGGCGCCGGATCGAGAAGCAGCGGAACGAGGGTCACATAAAGAGACGAGCGCGGATTCTTTTGATGCTCGAACCACAGCGCTTGCTCGGGCGCGGACAGGTTGCGGTCGCCCTCGCTGGCGAGTGCCGGTATCGTTGACCGATCCGCGTTAGCGGAAACCCGGTCGCCCAGAGCCGCCGCCATCCCCCGAATGGTGGTTGCCCGATACGCCTCCTTGATGCTGAGTTGGCGATATCCCCGCCGCCGAAGGTCCCCGATCACCTGGACGAGGCGCAACGACGTTCCGCCGATGCTGAAGAAGTCGATATCGATGCTTGCGACAGTTCGGCCGAGAGCGTCTTCCCATACTCGCGCGACCTCTCGCTCCGCCTCGCTCCCTTCGATCTGCGCTCTTGGGCCGCGATATTTCGGCCAGACCAGCCCGGCGATCGATTTGGCGGTACGGGCTGCCTGCAGCCGCTGAAGCAGCCATTGCTCGTCGCGATATCGGTCGTCCAGGACCGTCGTGTCACGAGTCGCGACCGAAGCCGCAGCGGAGGGCTTCAAGGCGAACCATTCGTCCAGGTCCCGCAGCCGCGCCTGAACGGCCTCGTCTGCGGCAATTCGGGCCAGCGAACTTCGCTCGTCGATCTCGCCGATTGCCCGCACGAACGCCATCGCGGGTTCGTTGCGGTCGGTCCGCCGGCAGTGCAGCTCGACCTGACCATGGCCGAGTGCCTGCGCATCCTTCAAGACGTGGAGCAGCATCTGCTGCTCGACGCCTCGCCCGAGTGCACGGCAGCTCAGGAGGAACTGGTCGACGCAATAGCGTCCTGCCGTCGAGCCGGCGATCAGGCCGACGGTGCCGTAATCGCCGAACTTGTCGCGCGCGGCGACCTTCCATATGCGCTCGCTGCCATTTTCCATCCTCGCGCGAAGCACCGCTTCCGGCTGGACCCGAGGATGAAGATTGAACTGATTTGTCCGCCGGGTCAGCTCGGCAAGCCGCTCGACGTCAGCGAGGCCCGCGGTCTCGCATCGGACCTCCAGCCCGAGTTCCTCTACGAACCCCCTGAACGAGGCCGAATTCTGCCTGACGTCGGCTCGAGTGGCTTCCTGACGGGCGCTCTCCGTTCGGTCGATCGACGCAACCGCGCCGGGAACGCAATCGAGAGCCCAATGATGCTCGAGGATGGCCAGCGCTTCGTCCTGGTCGTGGGGGAAGCGGATCACCAGCGCAGCGGGAAAAGCCGCCTGGACTTCCGCACACTCGATCTCGTTGTCGTCGATGAAGATCAGGGAGTCGGCATTCAGCCCAAGCTTCCGGAGCACTGCCGCGGCGTTGGCCGACTTCGCTTCCCAATTGACCTCGACCGCGACGAAATCATCGCGGTGGGCAAGCATGCCCGGCCGCTGTTCGAATACCTGCCAAACGTCCTCCGGTACGTTCTTGCTGAGGAGCACCAGGAGGTGGCCGGCCTCCTTGAGCCGCTTCAACTTGGCCTGAAGCGCGAGAGCCGCAGGGGTAAGTTCGACACCTTCGGCGCCGAGCTCCGCGCAGGCGCCCTGCCAGAGCGTATTATCGGCATCCACGGCCACCACCTTGTGTGGAAGGCGATGGCGCGCGGCATAATGCCGCAGGGCCCAGGCCCCTGCGGCGGCATACCATTCCGGAGAATAGGGGATGGCCGCTTCGCGCGCGGCTTCGTCGGATGCCGGCGACTGGACCGGGTAGGACGCCGACAGCGTCTTCCAGTCCGAGAGGTAGACGCTGGAGATGGTGTCGCAGGCCTCGCGCAATGCCTGGGCGGCGCGATCCAGTTGCGCTCTGACGTGATCCGATGCGGCGCCTCCGCTAGTATACGGCCCGACGATGAGATGGACCGGCAGGCTGGAGCGGGTCCGGAACGCCCGCAGAGCGGCCTCGAATGCGTCGACCCGCTGGCGAAGTCCGAGCAAGGTGGGATGAGACGCGGGCTGAGTCCTCTCGTGGGAGGCGCCCGGGCGGACCGCATAGAGGAGGGAAAGACCTGAATTCTCCAGATGGGGGTCTACCGCCGAAGTGAGCTGGAAGCCGTTCGCGGCAAGGTGCCGCCGGATCCAGCCGCTCTCGTCACCATCGTCATCATGCGTCTCCACGACGATCTGCCGGATCCTCGGCCAGTGCTCCGCGCGGATGCCGCGCAGGATGGCGGCTTCACTATGCTCCGCGTCAATCTTGAGCAGGTCGACGACCTCGAGGGCGTACTCGTCGATGACATCGGAGATGGTCGTCATCTGCACGTCGGCGGCGACTGCATTGAGCCGGTCCCCCACGAACTCGGCCGCGAGCGGGGCCGCGGTCTCGACGCCACTCGCACCCATTTCGTTCTGGATGGCGGCCTCGAGCGCCTTGCGGTCCCTCCCAATGTCTGCGTGGAACCCGGAGAAGACGGTGGCCCCCTCGTAATGGGTGAAGCGCTGCATGCCCGCGCGCTCGCCGACGCCCTGCTGCAACACTGTGGCGCGCCCGCGGCCGCTTAGGTTCGCAGAGCAGATCTTCGCGGTGACCGGGGAGGGCTCGATCGCAACGACTCTCGCATCGGGAGAGTGGCTGAGAACGAACAGCGAAAAGATGCCGATGTTCGCGCCGACGTCGATCACCGCGGCAGTGGACGGCAGGCTGATAAAGGACGGGAGATAATCCGCACGATCGAAGATCTCGCCGTAAAGATAGTTGGTTTCATATCCGTGCAGCTCCATGATCTGCTGCCCGTTGGGGAGGAACCCGGCTGTCGCGCCGACCGCCCGGGCGGCTTCGCAGGCGGTCTGATCGGCCAGCTCGTCCCGGCGGCACCAGTCTTCGAGGGACAGAAGGAGGAGGAGCTCACGGGCCGTCTCGGGCGGTGCCCCGGCCTGCCCATGCAGGCACTGCAGGACATGGTCGAAGGGCGCGCTCGACAGGGCGATGCCCAGATCCCCGCCGAGCGAAAGCATGACTTCCTGGAGCAGCTCGATCGAGAAGTTCGCTGCTGCGTGGATGGCATGAGGAGTCCCTCGCTGCGGCTCCAAGCTTGTGGGACTCACGTCTCCGCTGCCTTCGGGTTCGGCTCGTCGCGCCGGGTAAGCGGAGTCCATGGTCACCGACGGTCTTTCCGCGTCCCGCGAGCGCTCTTCAGGGCACGGTCCTCGAGCGCCTTGGGCGTCATGTTGGGGTTCAGGAGCTTGAAGTAGGCGATCGCCAGGGTAAGGACATAGATGCCCAGGAAAAAGCCCGCGAAGATCAGATATTCTCCCGAAACACCGCGAACGACACCGACAATCGCCACAATGACAAGTGCGACCACGAAGCCGAGGGCCTCGAGCCAAAGCGATCGGGCCGCCTTGAGCTGCTTGCGCTCCTGTCGAGCTTCTCTTTCCCTATCCATGTTCTTCTCCGTTGCTTGTTCACGGCGGTTGGAATTGGCCGCGCGACTTCGGCGGCTCAGGCTGCGAGCAAGAGCTTTTGGCCGTACAGCCGCTCGGCGCCGAGACCGATTCGGAGGCATTCGGTTACGAGCTTGTCCGATTCCACGATCGGCCGTGATTGGGGCGTGTATTGGATGCTCGACAGATAGGTCAGCCACGGCTCCTGACCCATCGCATAGACGAAGACCGATTTGGGCTTGATGCACCGGACGAGCTCAAGCGCGCCCGCATAGTCCGAGCCGTTCAGCCGCCGCGACTGATCTAGCTTCCGATCCACCGGCCGTCCGAACAGGGGGCCGTACAGCCATGACATCGGTGCGCCGTCGCATTCCATTCCGAGGAACAGATAATCGACCGGTCCCACCGCCCGGCTGACATGCTCGTAGAGTTCCGGCTGGAGATTGTTGGAATCGGCCGCGCAGATGAAGCTGTGGCCGCCGAGCCGGACGTAGAAGCCGAGCTTGGTCAGCACATGCAGGTCGCCATGCTCGCCGAGGAAGGGGACTCCGATGATCTGGCCGCCGTCGACGTCGATCGTGTCGAGTTCGCCCAGTTCGATCACGTTGTCGAACCCCGCCGCCATGAGAGCCAGCCGGAGCGAAGGATCCTGGATCTGCCCGCCATTGTTGCGCGGCACCACGATGGTCCCGATGCGCGGCCTCATCTGCAGGAGGGTCTCGATCGACACATGGTCCTGGTGCGTATGGGTGATGAGGACGTAGTCGATTCGATCCGGCAGATCGTGATGGGTGTAGCGGTCGATGCCCGCAGTGACCGGATAGCTGACCACTGGATCTGTCATGATCGTCACCGATTTGCTCTCGAAGAGCACCGTCGCGTGGCCGAAATAACGGACCCTGACGCCATCGCCGCGGTAATTCCGGTCGGGCCGATCGGCCGGCGGGGTCTGGTGGAAGAAGCTGCGCAGGCGGTCGCGGCCGTCCGGCGTGGCGACATGATCGACAAGATCGTCCACCAGGGATCGGGGCCCGCCGCTAGTGCGGAAGTTGGCGAGCCCGTCGACTAGAGGAGAAGCGAACGGGACCTGCGCCACCGGCTCGTTGGGTGCCGCGAGGCGAGGGGTGCTCAGGATGAAGGGCCGGTCGTCCGCGTCGCCTTCGGAGAAGAGAAGGCTCTGCCGGCCTGGATCGTAATATCGGGTGCGGTACATCAGGCCTTCAATAAGCCGCAGCGAGGGCCTGTGATGAAGGTCGTAGCCGAGCTCGACGAGTCCGCGAAGCGCCGCCGGGACCCGCGGGTACCAATCGACGAGCGAGGAGCCGTTGGCTTCCCTGTTCAGCTCCTCATCGAACGACGTGATTGCCTCCGCGAGCTCCAGCAGCGGCGCTGCGCTGGCGCGGGTGCGCTCCATAAACTCGCGGACGGACTCGGCGCTGCCCTCATAGTCCATGAACGGGCCGCCGCGCATGGCCGGGTTGCGGGCGGCGGCGCGATGAAGGTCGGGCGCCGACGCGAAGGATTCGAGAATCCGAAGGTGCAGGTTGCGAGTCGTCAACGCCGCCGTGGCCGGCGAGATGAGGAATGGCCATGCGTACCATTCGCCGATGGTGGGTTCCATTCGGACGTTGTCGGAAAGATAGAATTGCTGGGTCATTGTCCGGCTCCTTGTCGAAGAAGAAAGGCTGGCTTCACGGAGGATTCGATCGACCTCAGAACGGCTTCGGCCGTGCGTTGCCCATGTTCCCCGGTCAGAAGGTCGGAGTGCCCGCAGTCGACGGCGCAGCTGTCGAAGCCGCCGAGCGCGGTCTCCCGCCACATCGCTACGGTCCGATCGGAGATCCCACCCCGAAGGGCCCGGACGCAAAGGATCCGGGCACGAAGCCCGACGGGGACGTGCTGTGCCGACAGGCGCACGCTCTGCGTCAGCCGGCGGCGCGCTTTTGCAAGCCGCTCTCCGTTCAGGCCGGCCACGGCTTGGCTCTGCAGGGTCGCATCCAGCACGGCGGCCGCCGCGTTCCCGCTCGCCGCATCGGCCAGGGCTCGAGCGTCGGGTGGGATTCGACTGTCGAGAAGCGCAACGAGGCGAACGGTGACCCCCATTCGCTCCAGATGCGCCGCCACGGCGTGGGCCAGCACCCCGCCCAGGGACCAGCCGATCAGCACGAGCCGGCCGCTGCGGGAAAGGTCGATGAGCGCCGAGGCGCGACTGGCGGCAAAGGCATCGAAGCTTTGAAATTCCGTCTCGACGGGGGTCGGGTCTTCCCTTGGCGCGAGCCCGTACAAACGCAGAGACTTTCCGAGCCGCTCAGCGAGGTGCTGGTAAACCGCGATTCCGCCGGCGCCGGTATGGACGAAGCAGGCCGGCTGCCCCTCCTCCGCCCCGCCGAGTCGCACAACCAGAGCGTCGGCCGAGCCTCCGTGCGACGGGACGGCGCCCCCGCCGCTGGCGGCCGCCTGAAAATTCATCGGCCGCCTGGCGTCCGGCGCCGCGAGTCGCCGCTGGATGGCTTGGCGAAGACGGTCGTTCGGCTGCAGGGCAAAGTCGGTCATGCCTCGATCTCCGCTTCGGCACACAGGGCCGCGGCGGCCTCGACCACTAGCCCGCTCCACGCCCCGCCGCTGGCGAGCGCCTCTGCAAAGCCGGAGAGCGTCGGGTGCTTGAAGATCAGGACGAGCGGGATTTCGGTCCCGAAAATCTCCTCGAGCTGCGCCACCACCCGCAGCGCCCGGATGGAATCGCCGCCGGCCCTGAAGAAGTCTTGGTCCGGCCCCAGCGTGCTCGCTTCCAGCGCTTCGGCCCAGACCGCGGCGACGACACGCCCGACATCGCGAGCGCCGTTCGGCGGAGCCTCGGCGACCGGACTCCACGACGAGCTGCCGCTGGTGGCCGCCATCGGCTCGTTGGCCTTGATCACGAGGGCGTCGGTTTCGGGCACCCAGCTGTCTGAAAGCGAAGAGCGGAGTCGGTCATGGACGGCGGCGGCCGCGTCGGGGGCGCCATCGGAGCGTACCCACAATAGCAATCGCGGATCGGCACCCGAAGCGTCGAGATCGAGGACGGCACGCTCGACGCCGGGCGTCGTCTCGGCGACGAACTCGATCGCATCCATCTTGATCCAGCGGCCGCCGGCCAAGGGAACCCTGCCGGCCGCACCGTAAATGACGACCCCACCATCGCCGGACATCCGGCCGACGAGACCGGTCCGGAAGGCACGCATTCCCGACCCACCCGGGGCCGGGCAGAAGCGCTCGGCCGTCATCCGGGAAGCGCCGCGGTATCCCCAGGCCAGACCGGCCGCCTCGACGAGGATTTCGCCGACGGTGCCGATGGGAGCGGGCCCGCCGTCGGAGCCCATGACCCGTAGGGACGACCCTGGGAGCGGCCGTACGACCGGCAAGGCGCCGGTTGGCTCGCAAGTAGAGGAGGCGAGTTCGAAGGCCAGCCCTGTTTCCGGGCTGCCGAAGAGGTAGCGGCGGCGGCTCGCCATGTTGCCCGCAGCCGCCCAAACCTGCCCCGGCGCCGGCATTGCCCGCTCGAGCAGTCTGAAGCACAGCTCCGCCCTTGGATCCTCCGGCACGGCGTCGGACCAGAGCCCGCGCTCGTTGCCCGCCAGGCCCAGGTCCGCGAGAGTGAGCGTGAGCAATATGCGGGAGCGCCAGTCTGCGGGTCGCCTTACCTTCAACGAATCCGAGTCGGCCATCGCGCGCAGCTGTTCGGCAGACCTGGACCAGGCGGTGCGCGAGAGCATCAAAGTGCCGTCCGCCTCGCCGGCCAAGCCAAGCGGCCAGGCGGTGTCGCGCAACGCAACCTCGGCCAATCTGTGATCCGGCTCCCGCGAGGCCGGCGCCACCGCGCGCTCTTCGGCAGCGGCTGCGCTTAGGCGGGATGCGAGGCGGAACTCCAGCGGGCGGTATCGCGAGGCCGCATTGCGCACACTGAGACTCAAGTCGCCGGATCTATCGGAGCACGTGCTGCCATTGCAGCGCGGCAGTGACAGCTCTTCGCCCGATTCCTCCGCCGCGATTTCGAGCAGAGCCGTCTCGAGGTTTGTTCCGCCGGGATGGCTCGGCACATCATCAGCCGACGGCTGCCGCACTTGATCAATTGCCTCGCCGCCCGGGTCGTCCCCCGGTCGAACAATCAACGCACCGCCATGGAAAATGAGGAGGTTGTTGAGCTCTTGCACGTAAAGGTCGCGCACGGTCTCGGCGTAGCGCGAATAGCCTGCGGGTGCGTCGAACACGCCGATTAGGCCTCCGCCCTCGGGGTCGCGCGAGAAGTGCATGACGAAGCCAAGGCTCGATTTCGCCATCCCGTCGCGACGGACCACTCGGAGCAGGCACTCCCCGGCGCCCCCGGGAGCATTGTGGAAACGGGTGTAGTTGAAGGCGACGGCAAAGACGCTCCTGCCGCCGGCGAGCGCCTGGATGCGGCTCAGCGGAAAGCGCCGATAGGGAAGGATGGCCGATTCCTGATCGAAGCAATGACGCGCCAACTGGCTCCAGGTGCGGCCTGCGCCATCCGCCCATACCGGCACCGTGTTGAGGTACATCCCCAGCGCGGTGTCGCCGCCCTCGCCCTCGGGGCGGCCGTTGAAGACCATTCCGGTGACAACGGAATCGTCTCCCGTCATCCTTCCGAGAACCCGCACGTGCCAAGCCAGCAGCAGCGATTTGAAAGGAACGCCCCATGCGTCAGCGATCGACTGAAGCAGGTCCGCTTGTTCCCGGCCGAGGGTGAAAGCCGAGCGGCCGGGGCGCAAATCGTCCGGTGCCGGCGGGGGCATGTCCAGAACCGCTGGGCGCCGAAGCCGGTCGGCCCAGAATTGAACGGCATCGGAATCCGATACGCTGAGCCGCTCCAGCGCAACGAAGTCCCGGTGCGGGCTTGGCTTCAGCTCGGTCGTGCGTGACGAACCCTGCTCGCGCTCTTCGTAGCGGTCGAGGATGAACCGCACGAGCATCGATTCGCTCCAGCCGTCGAGCAACGCGTGGTGAAAGCTGAAGCAGAGCATGCATTCCTGCGTGTCGAGCGCATCGATGCGGACCCGAAACGGCGTCCCCTCGGAAAGTTCGAAGCCACGCTCCAGCTCCGCGCGCGTCCAGCGCTCCAGCGCCTCATCCCGGGATTCGGAGTCGAGGTCCCGCAGGTCCGTCACGTCGACTTGCACCCGGGGCCGGCTCCAGACGAGCTGCAACGGTTCCGAATAGCTGGTCAGGTCGAGCGTGGTGGCGAAAACCTCGTGCTCGGCGAGCACGTCCTCGACGGCCGCTCGCAACCCCTCGACACGGTAGCGGCCGGCCAGCCGGTAGCGGATGATGTCGTGATAGGTGCCCGAGCGGTCGAGGCGCGAGTGATAGACCATGCCGGCTTGGAGGCCGCTCAGCGGGTAAGCGGCCACGACGCCGTCCGGCAGGCGGCAGCGGTCCGCGGCCGCGACGAGATTGAACGGGCCGGTCGCGGTGCCCTCGTCCGGGCCTGCGCTTCGGCTCAGCGTGGCCGACGCCAGGGTCCGGATCGTCTGATGCTCGAACATGTCTTCGACGGCGAGGGGGATTCCGGCGCGCTGTGCGATCGCCTGCACCTTGAGGCAAAGGATCGAATCGCCGCCGAGCGCGAAGAAATTCTCGTTCAGGTCGGGGAGGCCGCAGCCGAGGGCCGAGCTCCAAGCCTCCCGGAGCACCGTCTCGATCTTCGCACGGGCGGCGGTGTCGGCGGCCGCGGCTGGCGGGACAGGCACCGGCCGCAGGTCGCTCAGGTGGGACTGGGAAACGGCAGGCGCTTCGCCTGGCTCGGGAAGGAGCTGGAGCGGGCGGCCCGGCAGCGCCAGCATCCGCCCTCGAAGCCCCGTCCGGAACATCCTCGACCCGGGCGGCCCTTCCGCCTGGGCCGGCACGAAGTTTTCCGCCGTCCGCCTCGCCGCCTCGGGATAGCCGTGACCAAGGGTGGGGCCGCCGAGGCAAATCTCGCCGACCGCACCGAGGGGCTGCGGCAGGCCGTTTGGGCCGAGGACATAGGCTTCGGCACCGCCCATGACCTGCCAGAGCTGCAGACCCTCGCCGTCCGTTCGTTGCAGGCAGTAGCCCGTCTCCGGCCGGCCGAGCAGGATCGGCGCCGCTGCGTCGGCAGCCCCCTCCGCGGCGATCCACCCCGGGGGCAGCCAGAGGTGTCCAGCTTGCAGGGCGGCGTCTGCCGGCGCCGACGCGCGGGGGCCCCGGACCAGCTTGTGGCGCGGGCCGGAAACCGCTTGGTCTTCCTCGGTGACGAGGTCCAACTCGGCGATGAGCGCCTCCGGGTTACGGATCAGGCGCTCAAGCGCCGAGCGATAGCCTCGAACGAGTCCTTCGGCATGAGACGGCGAGATCCGGCCGGGCGGATATTCCAAGTTGAGCCGCCACCCGTCGCCGTCCGGGAGCAGAGTCATGAGGATGTCGAAGCGCGCCGCCGGAGTGCGGATCGCGACCGGCTCGATCCGAAGCTTGCCCCAGGAGGCCTCCGCAAAGACGCCGGGGGATGCGTTCTGGAGCGTGAACATGGCCTGGCACAAGGCGGCCTCGCCGCCGCGCTCGGCACCCAGGGTCGAGGCAATCTGCTCCCACGACACCTCCGGCAGGTCGAGAGCGGCGAGGAATCCTTCCTGCAGCTCACGAGCGAGGCTCGAAAAGGATTTTCGGAGAGGACAGCGAACCGCGATCGGCAGTGTGCTGGCGAAGCAGCCGATCAGCCCTTCGCACTCCTCATGGTCGCGTCGCGCGACCGGGGTGCCGATGAGAAACCGTTCCTGCCCGGTATAGCGGCTGAGCAGGACCGCATAGGCCGCGATCAGCGGCGCGAAATCCGTGGTGCCGATCGACCGGCCGAATTGGCGGACTTGGCGGCGCAGCTCCGCGTCGAGCCCTCCGGCGGCGTCGGCGCCGAGGGTTGGTGCAACGGACCCGGAGTCCGCAGGGATTCGAAGCGGCGCCGCCGCATCGCCGATCGCTTCCCTGTAGAAGCGCAGCGTTTCAGCGGACTGACGCGCGCTCGCCTGGACCTGCCAGGCCGCATAATCCGCGAACTGGAGCGGGAGCGGCGGCAGCTCCCCTTCGTCCAGATACAGCGTCCGCAGCTCGTCCAGGAGGATCGGGACCGACCAGCCGTCGCAGGCTATGTGATGAAGGATGAGGGAAAGCACATGCACTTCCGCAGAAGTGCGGAACAGTGCGGCGCGGAGTGGCGGCTCCCGTTCGAGATCGAAAGGCGAGGTGTAATGTTCCTGAAGCCGCCCCGTCAGGTCCGCCGGGTCGAGATCGACGGCGGCGAGGTTTGAAGCCGCGGTCGGCAGGATCCGCTGCTCGGGCTCGCCTTCGACGGCCGGAAACACCGTCCTCAGGATCGAGTGGCGCTCAACGATCCGGTCGAGCGCCGAAGACATCCGCTCGACGCTGAACTCGGACCCAAGGAACTTCAAGACGATCGGCAGGTGAAACCCGGCGGAGGAGGAGCCGCGCAGCCGCGAATGAAGCCACAGGCTGCGCTGGGCCAAGCTGAGCGGCGCCCTCTCGCGCATGCCATGGACCTCGATGCACGAGGCGTCCGAATATTCCTGTCGAAGCGTCTCGAGAGCATCGCCCTCGTCGGCGGCGCCTCCGCCCGTTACGCTTCTCTTTCCTGCCAATTCTTCAAGCATGTCGGTTCCGAGCGTTAGGAGGCGTGTTCCGAGACGCGGTCATCCGCGCTCGCGGCGGGGGCGGGCTTCGGCGTGCCGGAACGGAGGGGTTCGGAGGGCGCCGGGCTCAGGGTGGCGGCGTAAGCCGCGATGGTCGGAGCCTCGTACAGGCGGCCGATCTTGAGCTTGAGGCCGAGGCGCTTGCGCAGGCGGGCGTTCATCCGCGCCGCGGCGATCGAATCCCCGCCGATCTCGAAGAAATTGTCGTGCCGCCCGACGCTGGGCAGGTCCAGTACCTCGGCCCAGACCGAAGCGAGCGCCTGCTCGACCGGGCCTTCGGGCCGCTCCGTCGACTCCGCCCGCGCAATCGCTTCGTCGCCTCGCGCCATCGACGAAAGGACATTGGCTATCAGGGCGGCAAAGGCCTTGAGCGTGCCGGCCTCGTAGAGGTCGCGACGACCCGAGACCGCGCCCTCGATCACCCCGGTCGCCGGTGAGGCCTGGAAGGTGACGGTGAGCGGGAAGCTGTTCTCGGCGAAACCGGTGCGGCCCTCGATCAAGTCGGCGACGTCGAGGCCGCTCTCCGCGACGCTCCTGTAGATGTGGAACTGAGTGAAGTTGAAGAGCACTTCGAACGGGGGTTTGCCGCCATTGGCCCGAACGAGGGCGGGATAGGGATAGGCTTTCAGGGGCTCCAATCCGCACTCTTCCGCGAAGGTCCTGCGGATCAGCTCGGCCCAGGACCCGGAGGCGGCGGGGACCGTGGCCGGCAAGGTGTTGAGGAAGAGGCCGATCACGCCGGCGCCATCGGCGGCCGCTGGCCGGGCATGTACCGCGACTCCCGTGGTTACGGTCGCTTCCCCCGTCGCCAGTGCAATCGCCCTGAGCTCGGCTGCCAGAAGCACCGATTTCAGCGGAACCTGGAGCTGGCGCGCCAGGGCGGACAGCCGGCGAGCGACCTCGGCGGGAATATCGATTCCGACATGCCGCTGGACCTCGCCCTCATGGACCTCCAAGTCGGCTTCGCGGGAGCTTTCGCGGAGGATCCCGGGAAGGCGGGTGCTCGCCGCCTTGCCAAGACGGTCGCGCCACTGTCGCTCGATGCCGGCGTCCGCGAGGGCCGTCACTTCGGCCAGGACGGCGTCCGCGTAGCGCGTCCGAACCGGGGCGGACGGAAGCGGAGCCGATCCCTTCAGGAGCCGCTCGTAGCGGAGCAGAAGCTCGCTGACGAGCGTCGCCTCGCTCCACCCGTCGAGAACCGCGTGATGAAAGCTGAGGGCGAGTCGGAACTCGCTGCCGGAGACGGTCAGAACCGTCATTCGAAGCCAGGGCCATTCCTCTTCGGAAAAGCCTCGAGCCGCTTCCGCGCCGACCCATTCGCTTACGCGCCGACGCTGCTCGTCCGCATCGACATCCTCCAGGGCCTCGATCGTTAGGCCGATCTCGCCGTCCGCGTAGACGAGCTGGAGGGGGGTCTGGAAATCGGCGACGCTGATCCGGGTGCGGAGCACCTCGTGGCGCTCGACGAGCTGAGCCACGGCCGACCGGAAAGCCGACTCCTCGAAACGCCGCCTGATCGTGTAGACGACGACGTCGTTGTAGAGCGTGCTGCCCTCGTGCAGTTCGGCATGGTAGACCATTCCGAGCTGCAACTGGCCCAGCGGATAGGCGTCGACGACGCCTTTGGGTAATATCTCGCGAAGCTCCGGCGCGATCATCGAGAAGGGTTCCGCGTGGCGCGGCCCGCGATCGTCGCAATGCTCCGTCGCCCTCGCGATCGAGGCCAGCCGGGCGACGCTCTGGCGTTCGTAAAGCTCCTTGACCGTGAACTCGACCCCGCGCTCCTGCGCCCGGGCCTTGATCTGGATGCTGAGGATGGAGTCTCCGCCGAGCTCGAAGAAGTTGTCGTGTCGTCCGACCTTGGGCACTCCGAGCACTTCGGCCCAGACGGCGGCGAGCGCTTCCTC
>JASLBD010000071.1 GCA_030146745.1 Allosphingosinicella sp.
GCGGCGCTGCTGCTCGCGGTGCCCGCCCATTACGCCTATCAGCTCTGCCTGATCCGGGCGCTTCAGCGGGGCGACCTGTCGCTGGTCTTCCCGGTGATGCGGGGCGCCGCGCCCTTGCTGACCGCCGCCGCGGCCTTCCTCTTCCTTCACGAGACTCTGCCGCCGCTGGCGCTGGCCGGGCTGGTGGTGGCGACCGCGGCCGTCTTCGTCTTCGCGGCGCCGCCGAGCGGAACCTTGCTTCGTCACCACCCCGACGGGGCGGTGCTCGCCTGGGCGCTCGCCACCGCGGTGGGAGTCGCGCTCTACAACGTCGCCGACGCCCACGGCGTTCGAGGGGCGCCGGAGCCCTTCACCTATATCGTGTGGATATTCCTGCTCGATTCGATCTGCATCACCTGCACCGCCTTGCTTCGCCGGCGCCGGGAGCTGGGGTGGATCGTCGCGGCCAAATGGCGCTACGGAGTCGCCGCCGGCTTCCTTTCCATCCTCTCATACGGTTCGGCGGTCTACGCTTTCAGCCTGATGGAGACGGCCAGGGTTTCGGCCCTGCGCGAGACGTCGGTCGTCTTCGCCGCCATGCTCGGAACCATCTTCCTGAAGGAAGGCTTCGGAGCGAGACGGATCGCCGCGGCGCTCGCCTTGGCGGCCGGGCTGGTCGCGATGCAGTTCGGAGGCTAAGGAGCAGCGATGTCCGTCACCCATTCGCTCGATACCGCGACCAGCCGCGCGAACCCCGTCCCGAGCCCGATGAAGCGGCTGACCGTCCCGAAGCTGAAGGCGATGAAGAGCGGCGAGCCCATCGTCATGCTGACCGCCTATACGGCGCGCTGGGCGCAGCTGCTCGATCCGCATTGCGACATATTGCTGGTCGGGGACAGCCTCGGCCAGGTCATCTACGGCCTGCCCTCGACCGTTCCGGTCACTCTGGAGATGATGTGCGCCCACGGCGCCGCGGTGGTGCGCGGCTCGTGGCACGCGGTCGTCGCCGTCGACATGCCTTTCGGCGCTTACGAGGCGAGCCCGCAGCAGGCCTTCGCCAGCGCTTCGCGAATCCTCAAGGAGACCGGCGCGGCGGCGGTGAAGCTTGAGGGCGGCGAGGCGATGGCCGAGACGGTCGCTTTCCTCAGCCAGCGCGGAATTCCGGTGATCGGCCATGTCGGCCTCACTCCGCAGGCGGTCAATGCGCTCGGCGGCTACGGCACCCGCGGCCGCGGCGAGGCGGAGGCGAGGAAGATCGTCGCCGACGCGCGGGCGATCGACGAGGCGGGCTGCTTCCTGCTCGTGCTCGAGGGGGTGATGGAGGAGGTGGCGGCGGAGATTACCGGCCTCGTCTCCTGTCCGACCATCGGCATCGGCGCCTCGCCCAGCTGCGACGGCCAGGTGCTGGTGACCGAGGACATGCTCGGCCTGTTCGAACGGACGCCACGCTTCGTGAAGCGCTACGACGACCTCGCCGGCCGCATCGAGGCGGCAGCGGCCGCCTATGCCGGCGAGGTGCGAAGCCGCGCCTTCCCGGGTGAGGAGCAAATCCAGCGCGCCCGGAAGTGAAGGCTTCCGTTGCGCGCCGCCCATGGGTAGAGAAGCGCCCGGGGCAGATGCCGGCACCGCGCTTTTTCGTTCATCCTCAGTATCGCTTTCATCGGCGATGAGGCTCGGGCGGGCGGCGGTCGACCGGACAGCATTTGGAGGTTTTCTTGGCGCTGAAGCCGGTCGACAACGAATCCTTTTACCGCGAGGTCGATGAAGAGCTTCGCCGCGACCAGATGAAGACCATCTGGGAGCGGTTCGGAAAGCTCATCATCGCCGGAGTGGTGCTGCTGCTGGCCCTGCTCGGCGGAGTCATCTGGTGGCAGAACCAGAAAGAGGTGAAAGCCGGGGAGCGCAGCGCGACGCTGGTCGAGGCCTTCGACGACGTCGCCTCCGGCCGCAAGGCCGCCGCCGTCGCCAGGCTCGACACTCTGGTCGAGGAAGGGTCGGAGGGCCATCGCGCCGCGGCGCTTCTGACCAAGGCCGACGTCGCCATCGAGGGCAAGGACCTGAAAGGCGCGGCCGCGCTCTACAAGCAGGTCGCCGACGATGGCGGGCTGGCCCGGCCCTATCGCGACCTCGCCCTGGTGAGGATGACGGCGGTCGAGTTCGACACCCTGCCCCCGCAGGCGGTGATCGACCGGCTGAAGGGCCTCGCCGTCGCCGGCAACCCCTGGCACGGAAGCGCCGGCGAGATGGTCGCGCTATCCTACCTGAAGCTCAACAAGCCGCAGCAGGCCGCCGGCGTCTTCGCCGCCATGGCCAAGGACAAGAAGCTCCCCGACACATTGCGTTCCCGGGCCACCCAGATGGCCGGTTCCCTCGGTGTCGACGCCGTCCAGGAGGCGGCCAGCCCAACACAGGAAGGCACTCAATGAAGCGTATCCTTTTCGCCATCGCCGCGGTCAGCCTGCTCGGCGGCTGCGGCTCCCTCGGCATCGGCGGCAAAGGCAAGAAGAACGTGACGCCGACGGTCGGCGAGCGAATTTCCGTCCTCTCGCGCGAGCGCGTTCTGGAAGTCGATCCGGCCCTGAGCGCAGTCGCCGTGACCCTGCCGCCGGCCCAGGCCAATTCGGAATGGACCCAGTCGGGCGGCAATGCCGCCAAGTCGATGGGCCATCTCACCCTCGGCGCCACCCCGGCAATGGTCTGGCGGGTGAGCACCGGCGAAGGCAGCAGCAACCAGGGGCAGCTCGCGTCCTCGCCGGTCATCGGCGAGGGCCGCATCTTCACCATCGATACCAGGGCCGTGGTCCGGGCGATCAGCCCCGAGAACGGCGCCACCATCTGGCAGGCCCAGGTGCGCGGCGACAATGCGCCCGAGGGAGCCTTGTTCGGCGGCGGAGTCGCCTATGACAACGGCCGGATCTACGCGACCAACGGCGCGGGCGACGCGGCGGCGCTCGACGCCAAGACCGGAGCGCTCATCTGGAGGGTGCGCCCGGGCGGACCGCTTCGCGGCGCTCCGACGGTCGCCAACGACAACGTCTACGTCGTCACCCAGGACAATCAGCTCTTCGCTCTCAACCCGGCCAACGGGGCGACCCGCTGGAGCGGCTCGGGCGCGGTCGAGATCGCCGGTATCCTCGGCGCCTCTTCGCCCGCCGCGGCGCAGGGGACGGTCGTCGCCGGATTCTCGTCGGGCGAGCTCAACGCCTATCGCTACGAGAACGGGCAGAACCTCTGGCAGGACGCGCTCGCCCGGACCAGCATCTCGACCAGCGTCACCCAGCTTTCCGACATCGACGCCGATCCGGTGATCGACTCGGGCCGGGTCTATGCGGTCGGCCAGGGCGGCCGGATGGTCGCGATCGAGCTCATCACCGGCCAGCGCGTCTGGGAGATCAACGTCGCCGGGATCTCGACCCCCTGGGTCGCGGGGGACTGGGTCTTCGTCGTCACCGACGATTCCAGGCTGCTCGCTCTGTCCCGGACCACGGGCGGCATCCGCTGGATGACCCAGCTCACCCGCTATCGCGACGCCAAGGACAAGAAGGGCCGGGTCGACTGGGTCGGACCGGTCCTCGCCGGCGACCGCCTGGTGCTGGCCAATTCGGGCGGCCAGATCGTCTACGTCTCGCCTTACGACGGTCGGGTCCTGGCCACCCAGGATACGAGGATGTCGGTGTCGCTCCAGCCGATCGTCGCCAACAACACGCTCTACGTCCTTCACGACAACGGGCAGCTGACCGCCTGGCGGTAGAATAAGGGACAGTCACTCGCCGCACCCCTTTGCGAAGCCCCGCCCAGTGCGGCGGGTGACTGTCCCCTCCGACGCGGAGCGACCGTCCAGGTTGACCCTGCGCCGCCCACCGGGCACGGCGGCGCCATGGCGAAGCTTCCCACCGTCGCGATCGTCGGCCGGCCCAATGTCGGCAAGTCGACCCTGTTCAATCGTCTCGTCGGAAGGAAGCTCGCGCTCGTCGACGACCGGCCCGGAGTCACCCGCGACCGGCGCGAAGGGGAGGCGAGCCTGCTCGGCCTCGATTTCCGGGTCATCGACACCGCCGGCTACGAGGACGAGGATCCCGACACGCTCCCGGGCCGGATGCGCGCCCAGACCGTCGCCGCGGTGCGAGAGGCGGACGCCGCGCTCTTCCTGATCGACGCCCGCGCCGGCCTCACCCCGCTCGACGAGGAGATCGGCCG
>JASLBD010000104.1 GCA_030146745.1 Allosphingosinicella sp.
CGGGGTTTTCGGGATTGTAGCGGACTGCGGGGGTCGCCCCGGCGGGATAGGGCGCGAGCGCCGCTTCCGCTTTCTTGCGGCTGGCGGAGCGGTAATTGCCGAAGCGGAGCCGCCGGCTGGTCAGCTCGCGGCCGCCGGCCGAATAAGCGTAGGTGACGACCGGATTGTACCAGGTGCTGGTGGCGCCCTCGCGATCGGTCGATTCCTCCTCGACCACCTCGCTCGAAATCACCCGCCCCGTCGCCGTCGGCCAGGTTTCGGCCGCCTTCGCCTTGCCGGCCGCCCGGAAATGGGCGTAGCCGAAGCCGGCGACCCACAAGATGCCGAGCGCGAGCATTCCAAGACCTACATATTCCATCGAAACCCTCCCTTGCCTCGCCCCAATTGAGCATCGCCGCCGCTCCCGAGTAAAGCCCTGAGGCAGGGCGCGCGCGGTGCTCAGGCTGAATCGACTATCAACATCGTCCATGCGCCCCCTCTCCCGCCGCCACGTAAATTGGTGCCAGGCACGTATATTGGTGCCAGGCACCGTCGCCCAAGTGCTTGAGATTACTGGCGCCGACCGGCTGAACTTTTTCAGGATCGGTGCCTGGCACCGACGCTCGTAATTCGGTGCCTGGCACCGTCGCTTATAATTCGGTGCCTGGCACCGTCGCTTAAGTGCTCGAGTTTACTGAGTGCTCCGTCAGGCTGAGCTGGCCAGGCACCGACGCGTCGTAATCTCTAATTCGGTGTCAGGCACCGAGGGCTAAGGCACGTGCCGAGCAACTGCCGAGGATATCCGCGCACTCCGAGCCCCGGCCGAAGGCCTTACGATTCGCACAAAGGCACAAAGCACGAAGGGCCTCGCGGCGCGCTGACCTGTTGGCCTCTTCGAATTGGTTGCGGATAAGCCGCCGCGCGGAGCCTTCGTGTCTTCGTGCCTTCGTGTCTTTGTGCGGACAATCTTTCGGCGGCCTTAGCTTCGCCGCGTTCGGGAGCTATTGCGGCGGGATGGGAGAGACGCTCCGAACCCTCGTCGCGGCCGAGCTGGCCGAGCCGGTCGACCCGCGCGTCGGCGCGATGGCGGCGGCGGTGGCGGCGTTTTATCCGGGGGCGGCTCGGGCGGTGCTGTTCTACGGATCGTGCCTGAGGCAGCGCGAGCTCGACGGGCTGATGCTCGATTTCTACCTCATCGTCTCCGATTATCGCGCCGCTTACGGCCGGAGCTGGCGGGCGCCGGCCAACCGGCTGATCCCGCCCAACGTCTTCCCGTTCGAGCATGACGGGCTCGTCGCCAAATATGCGGTGTTGAGCGAGGCGGATTTCGAGCGGCTCAACGGGCCGGAAACCCTGTCCGTGTCGGTCTGGGCCCGGTTCGCACAGCCTTCGCGGCTGGTGTGGAGCGCCGACGCGGCGGCGGCGGCGCGGGCGGTGGCGGCGGTGGCCCGGGCGGCGCCGACGCTGCTCGGCGAGGCGCGGCCGCTTTGGGAGGGCAGCGGCGATCCGCTCGATCTGTGGCGGTGCGCCTTCACCTTGACCTATTCGGCCGAGCTCAGGGCGGAGCGGCAGGGGCGGCCCGCGTCGGTCGTCGAAGCCGATCCCGAGCGTTACCGCCGGTTCACCGGCCCCGCGACCTCCGCGGCCGGCCTGGACCTGGCCGCGCCGGTGCCGGAGGCGGAGCGCAGGCGTGCTTTGCGGCGCTGGGCGGCGCGGCGGCGGGCGGGCAAGGCGCTGACAGTGCTTCGACTGGTCAAGGCGAGCGGGACCTATGCCGGCGGGATCGATTACCTCGCCTGGAAGATCAACCGCCACGCCGGCACGAAGATCGAGATCAAGCCCTGGCAGCGGCGCTGGCCGCTGGTCGCCGCTATCGGCCTGCTGCCGCGGCTGCTGAAGCGGGGGGCCATTCGTTAGGCCGCCGGGCGAGCGCTCCGGCGACCGCTCCGGCCAGAGCGGCGACGGTGAACGGCTTGCGCAATATGTCGTGGCCGCTCAATTCCTCGCCGCCCGCCTCTCCGACATAGCCGGTGACGAAGAGTATGGCGGTCGAGGGCCAGCGCGCGGTGGCCTCGCGCACCAGCTCGGGGCCGGTCATTTCGGGCATCATGATGTCGGTGATGACGAGCTCGATCCGTCCGCCCTCCCGTTCCAGTATCTCGAGCGCCTCGCGGCCGCCGGCGCAGGCGATCGGCCGGTAGCCCAGCTCCTCCAGCGCTCCGACCGTGGAACGGCTGACCCTCGGATCGTCCTCGACGACGAGGATCGCGGTTCCGGCCGCGGGCGCAGACTCGTGGGAGCCCAGGCCCGCATCGGCGGCGGCGCTCTCCACCTCCTGAGTGGAGCGGGGGAGATAGAGCGACATGGTCGAGCCGACCCCGACGGTGGAATCGATCACCACGTCGCCTCCCGATTCCCGGGCGAAGCCGAAAATCTGGCTGAGGCCGAGGCCGGTGCCCTTGCCGACCGGCTTGGTGGTGAAGAAGGGCTCGAACACGCGCTCGATCACGTCCGGCGGCATGCCCGAGCCGGTGTCGGAGACGCTGATCCGGACATAATCGCCGGCAGCGAGCTCGCCCACCTGGCCTGCGGCGACGGCGACATTCTCGACTTCGATGTCGAGCTGGCCTTCGCCGTCCATCGCGTCGCGGGCGTTGACCGCGAGGTTGAGGACGGCGTTTTCGAGCTGGTTGGTGTCGACGCTGACGTTCCACGTCTGCTCGGGGAAGCGGGTTCGGACGGTAATCCGCTCGCCGATCGAGCGGTCGATCAGGTCGAGCATGCCCTCGACCAGCCCGGCCGGAGCCACGGCGACCGGGAGCAGGGGCTCGGCGCGGGCGAAGGCGAGCAGCCGGCGGGTCAGCGCCGCGGCGCGGGTCGCGCCCTCCATCGCATTGTCGAGGTGGAACTCGACCTCTCGGCGCGGGCCGGTGAGCTTGCGCCGCGCCAGATCCAGGCCGCCGACGACGACCGCGAGCATGTTGTTGAAATCGTGGGCGATGCCGCCGGTGAGCTGGCCGACCGCCTCCATTTTCTGGACCTGGCGAAGCTGCGCCTCGGCGGCTTCCCGCTCGGCCGATTCCGCCTTGAGCTGCTCATAGGCCTGGCTCAGCTCGCGGGTGCGCTCGCGCACCGCCTGCTCGAGCTGGCGGGCGCGGTTGGCCTCGCTGTCGGCCTCGCGAAGCGCGGCGAGCCTCTCGCTGATCGCCCGGAAGGCGAGCCAGCCGAGCACGATCGCTCCCAGCCCGATCGCGACCGCAAGCCAGCCGAGCCATTCGGTGAGCTGGTCGGAGCGGGTGCCCGACACGCGCGTGGCGGCCATTCGCTGGCGCAGATCCTCCCGCTCGGCGGTGGCAATCTGGGCCAGGGTGTTGCGCAGCTGCTGCCCGGTCGGGGTCCGCGCCGCGCCGTAGAAGAGGGAGATGCCGCCGCTGCCGGCCTTGGCCTGGGCGGCGACCGCCGCCGGCGCCAGCTCGCGGCCGCGGAGCGCGAACAGCTTCTCCAGCGTCTCGACGCGGGCGAGCTGCGCCTTGTTGCCGCGGACCTGCCGCCGGAGCTCTGCGATCAGCTGCTGCGCCTGGCGCCATTCCGCGCCGTAGACGCTTCCGCTCGTCTCGATGTCCTCGTCGAGGACGTAGCGTCCGAGCGCGGCTTCGGCCCGGGCGATGGTGCCGTCGACCGTTCGGGTCAGGAGCATGACGTCGTAGCTGTGGCGCTCCGAAGCCAG
Organism: Allosphingosinicella sp.; assembly: GCA_030146745.1. The sequence goes on from JASLBD010000104.1 coordinate 3,707, forward strand.
CGCCCGGTCCCGGACCTCGTTCGAGGAGGTGACCATCAGCATCAGGGCGACGAGCAGCAGGGCCGCGAGCACGGCACCCGCGCTCGCCAGCACCCCGCGCCATGCCCCGGAAGTCCTTTCCTCGGACATGGCGTACATGTCCTCGCCCGCCATGA
>JASLBD010000128.1 GCA_030146745.1 Allosphingosinicella sp.
GGTCAGGCGGCGGAGCGCCGGACCGCCGACCTCGCGCGCGTGATCGAGCATCGCCTTGAAGTCGAGCCCGCTGCTGCCGGTCTCGGCGACCACCTCGCCGGTCACGGCGCTTTCGACCGGGGCGAGGCCCCCTTCGGCGCCGTACCAGCGATCCTGGGCGTAGTTGAGCAGCTTCAGAGTTTTCATGCGTCTCTCTCGGTCACGCTGAACTTGGTTCAGCATCCAGTTCGATGAAGTTCGCGATGCTCGAAACTGGACCCTGAAACAAGTTCAGGGTGACGGGCGCGGGTGGCAACGGGCTCACTTGCCCGTGAAATTGGGCTTCCGCTTCTCCATGAACGCCGCGACGCCTTCGCGATAATCGTCGCCGAAGCCCAGTTCACGCATCGCGTCGCGCTGGAGGTCGAGCTCCTCGTCGAGGCTGTGGCCCCAGCTCTCACGGATCATCTTCTTGATCCGGGCCAGCCCTTTGGTCGGCGCCTCGGCGAAGCGGGCGGCCAGCGTGTCGACCTCCTCGTCGAGCCGCTCGTCGTCGACCGCCTTCCAGATCAGGCCCCACTCGGCCGCTTTCTCGGCCGGGAGCGGCTCCGCGGTGAGGGCGAGGCCGAGGGCGCGGGCCTGGCCGACCAGTCGGGGCAGGACCCAGGTGCCGCCGCTGTCGGGGATGAGGCCGATCGAGGCGAAGGACTGGATGAACTTGGCGGACTTGCCGGCGATGACGATGTCGCAGGCGAGGGCGATGTTGGCACCGGCGCCGGCGGCGACTCCGTTGACTCGGGCGATGACGGGGAAGGGGAGGCCGGTGAGGGTGCGGATCAGGGGATTGTAGCGTTGCTCGACCGATTGTCCGAGGTCGACCGCCTGGCCCGGCGCCACCGCCCGGTCGCCCAGATCCTGGCCGGCGCAGAAGCCTCGGCCGGCGCCGGTCAGCACCAGCACCCGGGCGCCGTCGAGCTTCGAAAGCGCATCCGCCGCTTCCTCGTGCATCTCGACGGTGAAGCTGTTCAGCCGGTCGGGCCGGTTGAGCGTCAGCCGGGCGATTCCGCCCGAGTTCGCGAAGTCGATGGTGCGGTAGGTCATGGCGGAGGCTTTAGACCGACCTTTCATTCCGGCGGAAGCCGGAATCCATGAACGCGCGGGATCAGGTCCGCGATGACGGAAGATGCGCGGGGAGCCGTGTTCATCCTGCGACAAGGTGGGTTTGTTATAAAGTCACCAGCGCCTATGTCCGCCGGCGACGGGGGACTTTTCGGTTTTGCAATTCCTGGGTTCGATCTGGACGCTATGAGCCGTCTCCTGACTTTGATGATGATCTTCATGCTCGTGCTGGCCCACGGCTCTTCCGTGGCGGCCGCCATCTGCCGTCACCAGGACGGCGTCGCCCACGTCGCCGCGCTTCAGAGCGAGGATGCCGGGATCTCGGCGGCCGCTCTCAGCGAGGAAACCGCCAGCAAGTCTTCGTCCAGGAAGGGCGTGCCGGCGGATGCCGGGTCGGTCTCCTCTCCTTCCGACATGCTTCCGACCCCCGGCCTGCTGCCGCCCCTTCGCGCCGAGGAACCGGCGGAACGGAGTCCGGCCGACGCTCCGGTGCTCGTCGGAGCCTCGCTTCGGCCCCTGCTGGAGCCTCCCTCAGCCTGAGCCTGCCCGGCCGCACGCATGCCGCGGCCCAAGCCCGCTCAGCCGCGAGTCTTCGGGACTCGCAAATCGGATGCCCCAAGGGGGCCATCGAGAATTGGATATTCATATGCTCCGCTCAATCCTTCTGGCAGGCGCCACCGCGACGCTGCTTCCCAATGTCGCTTTCGCCCAGGACGCGCCGGCCGAGGTGCCCGCTGAAGAGACCGCCCCCGCCCCCGCCGCCCCCGCCCCGCCCGACGTCCCGGCGCGGCCCGGTCCCCATGCCGACCATACCCAGGACATCATCATCACCGGCTTCGCGCGCGATCGCGACGCGGTGCTTTCGGGCACCTCGGTGGTGTCCGGTGCCGAGCTCGCCCGCGAGCTTCGTCCGACCATCGGCGAGACCCTCGCCCGCCAGCCCGGAGTCTCGGCGACCTCGTTCGGCCCCAACGCCTCGCGGCCGGTGCTCCGGGGTTTCCAGGGCGAGCGGGTGCGGGTCCTGACGGACGGCATCGGCAGCCTCGATGCCTCCAACACCAGCGTCGACCATGCAGTCGCCATCAACCCGCTGACGGCCGACCGGATCGAGGTCCTGCGCGGCCCTTCGGCCCTGCTGTTCGGCTCGGCGGCGATCGGCGGAGTCGTCAACGTCATCGATTCGAGGATTCCCCGGCGAGTCCCGGACGAGGGCGCGCATGTCGCCGCCATCCTCACCTACGGCTCGGCCGCTGACGAACGATCGGCCAATGCCACGATCGACGTCCCGATCGCCGACAAGTGGGTGATCCACGCCGACGGCAATTACAGCAGGACCGACGACCTCAGGATCGGCGGCTTCGTGCTCTCGCGCGATCTTCGAGCGCAGGCCGCGGCGAGCGAGGATCCGGAGGTGCGGGCGCTCGCGGGCCTGAGGGACCGCCTTCCCAACACCGCGGCGGAGACGTCGGACGTCGCCCTCGGCCTGGCCTATGTCGACGGCGACACCAATTTCGGAATTTCGGTCAACCGCTACGACAGCCTCTACGGAGTCCCCATCCGCTACTCGCTCGAGCCGGGGGCGGAGGCGGAGGCTCCGCGGATCGACGTCCGCCAGAACCGTGCCGACGCCCGCGCCGAGATCGACGCCGGCTCCGGTTTCGTCGACTCCGTCCGCTTCCGGGGCGGCTGGTCCGACTATCGTCACGATGAGCTCGAGGAGACGGGCGAGATCGGCACCACCTTCCTGACCAAGGGCGTGGAAGGGCGGCTGGAGGTCGTCCAGTCGAAGAAAGGCGGCTGGGGCGGCGGCTTCGGAGTGCAATATTTCCGCCGGCACCTGGACGTGATCGGCGAGGAGAAGTTCCTGCCGGAGAACCGGACGTCGCAGGTCGGCCTGTTCACGGTCCAGAATTACGAGAAGGGGCCGCTGAGGGCCGAGGGCGGCGCGCGTTACGAGCGCCAGACGGTGAGTGCGGAGGCGGACGCCGATCTCGGCAACGCGGCGATGAGGCGCAGCTTCGACGCTTTCTCGGGCTCGCTTGGTGCGAGCTACGAGCTGGCCGAAGGGATCCGCTTCGGCCTCAACGGCTCGCACAGCCAGCGCGCGCCTTCGGCCGAGGAGCTGTTCGCCAACGGCCCACACGCCGGCACTCAGTCGTTCGAGATCGGCGACCCGGATCTCGACAAGGAAAGGAGCTGGGGCCTCGAAGCCACGTTCAACGCCGAAGGGGACGGCTACAGCCTCTCGGCCTCGGTCTTCCGCAGCTGGTTCGACGACTACATCTTCGAGCGGCGAACCGGCGCCGTCGAGGACGATCTGCCGGTTTTCCAGATCAGTCAGGCGGACGCGCGCTATTTCGGAGTCGAGCTGGAAGGGTCGCTGCGTCTGGCGCGGACGCGCGGAGTGACGTTCGTGGCCGACGCCGTCGCCGATTACGTTCGGGCGACGATCGAGGGCGCCGGGCCGGCGCCCCGGATACCGCCGTTCCGGCTTATGGGCGGGCTTGAGGCTCAGTCGGACCGGGTGCAGGGCCGGATCGAGGTGGAGTGGACGTCCGCGCAGGACCGGCTCGCCGAGTTCGAGACTCCGACGCGCGGCTTCACCTTCGTCAACGCTTCGGTCCAGTTCAAGCCGCTCAGGAACAATCCGAACACCAGCGTCACCCTGGCCGCGAACAACATCTTCGACGTCGACGCCCGGCGTCACGCCAGCTTCCTGAAGGACGTCGCGCCACTGGCCGGACGGGACATCAGGCTGACGGCGCGGCTGAACTTCTGACCTTCAAATTCCTCCCCGCCATTTCGCGGGAAGGGGGACCGCGCGGAGCGCGGTGGAGGGGTTCTTCGGACCCCGCAAGGCAGAACCCCTCCGCCAGGCTTCCCCTGGTCCCTCTCCCCGGGAAAGGCCGGGGAGGAGTTGGGAATCTGTCGCAAGGAGAGAACGGCTCACCGAAAAGGCTCGTTTTTAAGGTGGCGGCAAGGCTCTTTCCCGTATGATGATTCCATTGTGGGATAAGGGGTTAGAGGGGCCAGCTATGATATCGCGTCGCCAGATTATCGAAGAATCGAGCCGGATCGCTCGAGGTGCCGCGGTTGTCGGCATCGCCGCCATCGGCCTCGCCACCGCGGCGCTCGCTCAAGGGCAACCGCGCGGCAGCGCCGCGTCCGCGACTTCGTTCCCTAGCGTCGTCCGGGGCTACAGCGTCCCCGCGCCCGGCGTGCCGGCGGCGACCGCGCAGGAAGCGGCCGCCCGGCGGATCCTCGAGGCCCAGGTGCGGGCCCTCGGCCAGGCGTTCAGCGGCGACATCGGGATTGCCGTCCGCGACGTGCAGAGCGGCTGGACGACCAGCTATGACGGCGACACCTATTTCCCGCAGCAGAGCGTCAGCAAATTCTGGGTGGCCTTGACCGCCCTCGACAAGGCGGACCGGGGCGAATTGAGCCTCGACGCGCCGGTCACCGTCCGCCGCGACGACATGACGCTGTTCCACCAGCCGATCGCCGCGCAACTGGGCCGAGGCGCCTACAACACGACCCTCAACACCCTCATCTACCGGGCGATCACTCAGAGCGACAATACCTGCAACGACTTCGTCCTGTGGAAGGCGGGCGGGCCGGACGCGGTTCGGGACTTCCTGCGCTCCAAGGGCATCGGGGGGATTCGTTTCGGCCCGGGCGAGCGGCTTCTCCAGAGCAGGATCGCGGGCATGGAGTGGAAGCAGAGCTACGCCTATAACGGCGCCTTCTACAAAGCCCGGGCGGCCGTGCCCGCGGCCCAGCGCCGGGCGGCGTTCGAGCGTTATATCAAGGACCCGATGGACGGGGCCACCCCGAACGGAATCGTCGAGGCCCTGGCGCGGCTGAAGCAGGGCGAATTGCTGTCGCCGGCCTCGACCCGGAAACTGCTCTCGATCATGGGCAATACCAAGACCGGCGCGCAGCGGCTGAAGGGCGGGCTTTCGAGCGGCTGGAAGCTTGCCCACAAGACCGGCACCGGCCAGGTGCTCGGCGGCGAGCAGGCCGGCTATAACGACATCGGCATCGTCACCGGCCCTGACGGGCGCTCCTATGCGGTGGCGGTGATGATCCGCCGCACCTCGGCGCCGCTCAGCCAACGGATGGCGGCGATGCAGAATACGGTCCGGGCGGTGATCAGCTTCGACCAGAATATGACCAGCTACGGAATGGCGCGCTACGGCGTGAGCGCGGACCAGGGCAGCCGGTAGCGATTTGCCTCCCCATCGTCAGATGGGGAGGGGGACCATGCGAAGCATGGTGGAGGGGCAGTTGGCGCAGGCTTTCCTCGTCGCGCGCTATTCCTCTAGCCTCAGGGCAGTTACCCCTCCAACACACCCTTCGGGTGGTCTCCCTCCCCACCGCTTCGCGGCAGGGAGGCTCTTACGCGTCGTAATCCACTTCCAGGCCTTCGCCTTTCGGCACCGACTGGCAGGTGAGGACGTAGCCCGCGGCCACCTCCTCGTCGGTAAGGCCGTAGCGCGCCGCCATCTCCACCTCGCCCGCCACCACACGCGCCCGGCAGGTCGCGCAGACCCCCGCCTTGCAGGCGAAGGGGGCGGGGAGGCCGGCGAGCCGGGCGCTGTCGAGGATGTTGCCGGCCTCGGCGCTGAACGGAACCCGGCGCCTGCGGCCGTCGAGGGTGACCAGCATGGTCGCGCCCTGGGCCAC
>JASLBD010000149.1 GCA_030146745.1 Allosphingosinicella sp.
GTGATGCTAGGCATCCTGCGCCGCTTCGCCGAGCTCGAAATCGAATTCGCCTATCCGACGCAGACCTCGTTCACGGCGGGCCCCGACGGGCGGCACGTCATGCCCTATCCGGCGGTTCAGAGGATCGTCGAGGAAGGCTGCGCGCCGGAATGACGTCATTCCGGCGAAAGCCGGAATCCATGAACGCCACGGGTCGAAACCTCATTCCGCCGTGCTCTTGGATGCCGGATCAATCCGGCATGACGGCCCTGCTCAATCGGGCCGGAACCGCTTGCGCCGCGCCTCTATCTCGAAGCGATACGCCTCCTTGATGTGCCGGTTGACATATTCGCCGGCCGAAGGCGCGGACAGCAGGGCCTCGAACGTCTCGGCGGGCACGTTGAAATAGCGGTAGCGGTCGCCGCCCTTGTACCAGATGTCGAGCGTGGATTCGTCCTCGTCATAAAGGGCTCGAGCGATGGCGCTCGACGAGAAAGCGTGGGCCCGCCGCCCCATCTACAGCCCCACATCCTCCAGGCTCAGCAAGGTCGCGTTGCCGCCCGCGCTGGTCGTGTCGGTGCTGGTCACCCGCTCGGCGCAGAAGCGCGGCAGGTAATGCGGACCGCCGGCCTTGGGTCCGGTGCCGGACAGGCCCTCGCCGCCGAACGGCTGCGAGCCGACGATGGCGCCGATCATCGAGCGGTTGACGTAGAGGTTGCCGACGGTCGCCAGCTCCTCGACCGTCTCCGCGGCCCGGGCGATCCGGCTGTGCAGGCCCATGGTGAGGCCGAAGCCGGAGCGGTTGACGCGCTCGACCGTCTCCGCCAGCCGCCCGGCCCTCCAGGTGGCGACGTGGAGCAGCGGGCCGAACCATTCCTTCTTCACGTCCTCGACCCGGTCGACACGGATCAGGGTCGGCGGCACGAACAGGCCTTGCGCGGGCGCCTCCACCGTCTTGATCCAGCGGGCCCGAGTCTCCTCGCGGTGCGCCATCAGCCGGTCGTAGGCGCCCTGGTCGATGACGGGGCCGACGTCGGTATCCGGCAAGGCGGGATCGCCGACGACCAGCGCGTCCATCGCTCCGGCCAGCATCTCCAGCGTCCGCTCGGCAATCTCCTCCTGGAGGAGAAGCACGCGAAGCGCGGAGCAGCGCTGCCCGGCCGAGCGGAAGGCGGAGGTGACCACGTCGACCACCACCTGCTCGGGGAGCGCGGTCGAATCGACGATCATCGCGTTGATCCCGCCGGTCTCGGCGATGAAGGGGATGATCGGCCGCTCGTCGTCGTTGAGAAGCTCGCGGGCGATGCGCTTGGCCGTCGCGGTGGAGCCGGTGAAGGCGATACCCGCGATCCGCCCGTCCTCGACCAGGGCCGCGCCCATGTCGGGTCCGCCCGGCGCCAGCACCAGCACGTCCTCCGGAATGCCGGCGCCGTGGGCCAGGCCGACCGCATATGCCGCGATCTGCGGAGTCTGCGGGGCGGGCTTGGCCACCACCGCATTGCCGGCGACCAGCGCCGCGCCGACCTGGCCGAGGAAGATGGCGAGCGGGAAGTTCCACGGCGCGATGCACACCCAGACTCCGCGGCCGCCCATCCGGAGCAAATTGCGCTCGCCGGTTGGCCCCGGCAGCTCGACCGGCTGCAGGCCCTTGCGCGCCTGGGCCGCATAATAGCGGCAGAAGTCGACGGCCTCGCGAACCTCGGCGAGGGCGTCGGGGATCGTCTTGCGCGCTTCCTGGACGCAGATCCGCATCAGCGCGTCGCGCTCCCGCTCGAGCAGGTCGGCGAGCCGCTCGAGGCAGGCGGCGCGCTCGTCGACTCTGCGCGCGTCCCAGGCCGGGAAGGCGGCGAGGGCGCGCGAGACCATGGCATCCGCTTCGGCCTTGCAGCGGGCCGAGCCTTCGCCCGCGGAGGTCACCGCCGGCTTCCACGCCTCGGCCGACGCCACCGCCGCCGCCACCCGCGCCAGTTCCTCGCGATCCTGAAGGTCGAGGCCCTGGCTGTTGGGCCGCTCCGGAGCGAACAGGTCGCGGGGCAGGGGGATGGCGGGATGGCGGGCGCCGCCCACGGCTGCGATCTTCGCCACCGGATCTGCGATCAAGTCCTCGTCGGTGAGGCTTTCGTCGGCGAGCTGGTGGACGAAGCTCGAATTGGCGCCGTTCTCGAGCAGCCGCCTGACGAGATAGGCGAGCAGGTCGCGGTGGCCTCCCACGGGGGCGTAGATCCGGGTCCGGTAGCCCTGCTCGCGGACCAGGCTCTCGTACAGCCCCTCGCCCATTCCGTGCAGCCGCTGGAACTCGAAGTCGCGGCTTTCCCCGGCCCATTCGAGGATGGTCGCCACGGTCAGCGCATTGTGGGTGGCGAAGGCTGGGAAGACGTTCTTCGCCGCCAGCATGTCGTGCGCGCAGGCGAGGTAGGAGACGTCGGTCGAGGCCTTGCGTGTGAAGAGGGGATAATCGCTCAGCCCCTGCTCCTGGGCGCGCTTGATCTCGCTGTCCCAATAGGCGCCCTTGACCAGCCGGACCGCGATCCGCCGGCCCGTCGCCGCGCCGACCGCGTCGGCCCAGGCGATGGTGGGCCGACATCTCTTGCCGTAGGACTGGACGGCCATTCCGAGCCCGTCCCACCCCTTGAGCGACGGCAGCCCGGCGACGGCCTCGATGATGTCGAGGCTCATCTCGAGCCGCTCGCTCTCCTCCGCATCGACGGTGAAGCCGATGCCCGATTGCCTGGCCAGCGCCGCCAGCGCCTCCACCTGTCCGATCAGCGAGGGGAC
>JASLBD010000168.1 GCA_030146745.1 Allosphingosinicella sp.
CACCCCGGACCTGATCCGGGGTGACGAGGGGTGCCAGGGGAAGTGGACCCCGGATCAGGTCCGGGGTGACGGGGGGCGCCAAGGGAGGTGGACCCAGGATCAGGTCCGGGGTGACGAGGGGTGCCAAGGGAGGTGGGCCCCGGATCAGGTCCGGGGTGACGGGGGGTGCCAAGGTGGGCCCCGGATCGGGTCCGGGGTGACGGGGAGAGCGCCGAAGTCACAGCCTCCTCACGCTCGGCGCCGGCCGCTCCTTCTCGAAAAGCTCCGTCATCGCCCAGACCATCGCGTCGGCCCGGTCGGGGCTGCCGGGGCCCTGGTAGCCGGTCCAGGTGAGGGCGCAGAGCTGGTCTTCCAGCTCGGGGAAGTGGCCGGCGAGGCGGGCTCGGCCGGTTTCGAAGCGGAGGGCTATGGGCTCCGCTCGGGCGGCCTTGCTGGGGCCGGCGTGGCGGAGGCGGACGGGGAGGTTGATGTCGGCGGCTCGGAGGACGGCGGCGATCATCTCGCCGCCCTGGTTCTTCTCGGCGACGATCAGGGTCGCGCCGTAGAGGGCGGCGGTTTCGGCGACCCGGGCGGCCCAGGCTTCCGGGGAGAGGCCGTGGGCGGTGAGGTCGGCGAGGACCCAGGCGACGCCTTCATCGTCCTTCGCGCAGACGATGATGCCGCAGCTGTCGCCGTGGGTCGAGGCGGGCGGGTCGACGCCGATGAGAATACGTCGCAAAGTGGTACTTTGCGCCGGGCCGAAGGAAGAGCCACGCGCCTTCTCCAGCATTTCCCTCGTCCACAGGGCGCCTTCATATTCCTCCAGAAGCAGGCCTTCGAGCTCCTGCCCGCCCAGCCTGGTGCCGCCGTACATCTCGCGCATGGCGGCCCGGAAGTCGCCGGGGAGGTGGGGGTTTTCGTCGGTTCGGCCTTTCGTGACGGCGCAGCGGGGGAGGGCGAGGATGCGCTTGAGGAGGGGGCCGGGCCTCGGAGTGGTCGTGACGAGGGTTCGGGGGCGGTCGCCGAGGCGCAGGCCGAGCATGAGATTGTCCCAGGCGGCGCCGGCCTTGGACTGGCCGGTGCCGGTGAGGCGCGGCCATTTCGCCAATTCGTCGCACCAGGCGTAATGATGCTGGGGGCCGCGCAGGGCCTCGGGGCGCTCGGCGGAATAGACATGGGCTTCGGCGCCCGACGGGAAGCGAAGGAGGCGCCTGCTCGGGATCCAGCGCGGCTCTTCTCCGGACCGGGCGAGCTCGAGGAGGCCGCTTTCGCCCTCGATCATGACCCGGACGACCTCGTCTATCGTGGCGGCGACGAGGGCGATGCGGGCGCAGCCGTCCTCGCGGGCCCGGGCCCAGACCCATTCGGCGCCGGCCCTGGTCTTGCCGAAGCCGCGGGCGGCGACGATCGCCCAGACCCGCCAGGGCTCGCCGTCGCCGGTCGTCTCGGGCTCCTCCTGGCCGCCATGGGCGTGCCACCACCATTCCTCCTCCAGGCCGCGGACCACGGGCCGGGGCAGGCGGCGCAGAATGAAGAGGCGCTGCTCCGGCGTGCATTGGGTCAGCCTGAGCAGAATTTCGAGCTGCTCCGGGCGGCTCAGCTCCGGCACGGCGGGCGGGACCAGCGACTTATACTCGACCCGCAAGCCGTCCGGGCAGAGTCCGAAGCGGGCAACCAGCCGCCTGAGGAGCCACTCGAAGGCGACCCCGGCCTCGGCCTGTCGGAGAGCGTGCGAGGACAGGCGGTGCGTCACGGCTCCTTCTCCGGCGGCGGCAGAAGGCCCTTGCGGATTCCGAGCGCGTTCAAGGCCTTGTCGAGCGCCCGGATCGATTCGTCGAAGGTCAGGCGCTGCCGGCTCGAGTGGCCGATCTCGCGCCGGGCGATCCGACCGTCCTTGCGATCGTAGCGGGCGAGAAGCTTCATGACCCGCTCGAACTCCTCGGCGATCTCGCCGGTCGGCTCGAGATTTTCGGAGAAGCGGCGCTGGGCCTCCAGCCGCTGGCGAACCGCCTCCGCCTCGAGCCTGGCATAAGCGTAGCGGAGAGCCTCGCTCTCGGCGGCCTCGAACTCGGGATGCTTGCGGGCATGGGCCCGGACGGTGTGGGTGGTGACTCCGGCGGCGGCGGCCGCGGCCTCGGAATCGGCGGTGCCGGCGAAATGGTCGAGATAGATTTGCTGGCGCTTCGCGTTGAACTTGACCCAGCGCGCCTTCTGGCGCTGCAGCAGGCGGCCGCGCTTGGGGGCGATGCGGTCGCCCGGCTCCCCTTCGGCGGCGCGCCGGGAGAGCTCGCCGCCGCGCTCGTCGATCGCGGCGAGGTCGAGGGCCCATTCCCAGCCGAGGCGGAAGACGCAGTCGCGGGCGCGGACGTTGTAGAAGCTTCCGAGCGGGAAGCCGGCGGCCGCCGCCGCCGCCTCGCGGCTGGCGCCGGCGCGCAGGGATTCGAGGAAGCGCGCCTTCTCCCCCTCGGCGATCAGCCGGCGCGGCGGCTTGTGCGAATCGCTCTCCATGAAAGGAGAAGAACATAAAGGGAACTTATAGGAAAGTTCCTTTTTGATCCGTTATGGTGTCAGTCCTTGCGCGCGTAGCGTTCGGCGAACTCGCGGTCGGACATGACCAGGTAGCGGATCATGTCGATTATCGCCCAAGGCCAGGTGAGGAACAGGCCGATGACGGTGCAGGAGAGGACGAGCATCGCGATCCCGGAGCCGATCCGGCCGAGGTAGAAACGGTGGATCCCGAGCGGCCCGATCAG
>JASLBD010000220.1 GCA_030146745.1 Allosphingosinicella sp.
CGGCGGGATCGCCGCATGTTCGTCCGGAGGGGCTCCGAGTGCGGCCTCGGGCCGCGACGGCGAAGGCGTGCCGGCTTCGGCGGCTTGGGAGAGAAGGGACGGCGGCGGGCTTGTGCTGCCAACTGCCCCGGGCGCGGCCGCCGCAGGCTCGGCGAGCAGCTCCGACCAGGCCGAAGCGAGCTTGCGGAGCTGCTCCGGGGCCAGTGCGAGCGAGGGGCTGGCGTGAAGCGACAGTCTCTCAAGAAGCCGAAGTGCCGGGGTCCGGCCGGGCCCGAGCCGGCGGACGAGGCTCTCGATCCGGTCGCGCACCGGGGCGGGCAGCGCCCGCCGCAGCTCCGCCGCCGCCTCGCGCAACGCCGGCGCGCGCCGGCCGCCGTCGGCCGGAAAAGCTTCTTCGAGGGCCGGCTCTCCGCCGCCGGGCGGCCGGATCGGGGCTGGGGACGGCGAACCCGAATCCGCAGCCCCGGACTGGATCGCCCGCACCAAGATTTCGCCGTCCGACCGCTCCAGAACGAAGAGGACGAGGGCCAGCGCCTCCCGCTCCCCGCCGCCGCCAAGGGCGCGCGCGACGATTTCCGAAAGCCAGAACTCGAGGCCGCGCCCCCGCCACTCGGGCACGGCCAGCCGCCAGAACCATCCGCTCGGGCGGCGGCCCGCGAGCAGCTCGGCCAGGAGCAGGCGGCGAGCTTCGGCGGGGCTCTCGAACCAGACGCAATTGACGAAGGCGCCATCGCCGGCATCGCGCCCGTGGCGGGCGTCGCGGGTCGCCGCCTGGTAGGCGAGGCGGATCGCCCCCGAGCGCTCCTCCGGCCGCCCGGAGACGGCGCTCCGTCCCGGCCGCATCCGGCGGATCAGGACTAGGCGCCGATCGTCGGAAAGCTCGGTGCGAAGGCCGTCCTCGATCCGGAACGCCGCCCGGGTCGCGAGGTGCGGGGGACCGCGCAACCTCAATGTGCCGATCTCGACCCCGGCCACGCCTCAGGCTTTCTCGCTGACGAGCTCGATCCGCATTTCGGCCGTGAGGCTCGCCACCGGGAGGAGGTTGTGGGTGAGGATCGCGCTGGCATGGCCGTCGACCAGATCCTCGATCACGGCGCGCGAGATCAGCCGGTTGTCGCGGTCGCGGATCAGCGCGATCATGCCCTTGCGGATTCGGGAGGCTTCCACGGCGAGCTGGAGGCGGGTTCCGATCCTCGCCGGGACCGGCGCGACCAGGCGGGCCGGAACGATCCGGTCGACGGGTGCGTGCGAGGCCATCAGCATCGCGATCCGCACCAGCTCGTTCACCGCGCTCCAGGCTTCGGGGATGTCGCGGTCGATTCGTCCGAACAGCCAGTCGACGAAGCCGTCGAGGGTGCGCCGAAGCTCCATCGGCACCTCCGCCCAGTCGGGCAGGCCGGCGAGGGACTCGAGCGGAGCGGGACGGTCGAACTCGGACAGGATCTCCGCCCAGCCGAGACGGATCGCCGGAACCACCTCGGCGAACGCGGCATGGAGGCAGCCGGCAACCTGGCCGATCGCCTCCATCTCGTCGGCCGCCATTTTGGTGAGGCTGGGCTGGCGATGGCGGCCGCCGATCAGGTCGGCAAGGCTCGCCGTCTCGCGTATCTGTACCTGCGCCTGGAGCAGCGACAGACTGTGCAGCGCGGCCAGGTTCACCTGGGAGACGGCGAGCCGCCGCTCCTCCGCCACCCGGCGCTGGGAGGCGAGCGCCTGGTGAACGCCGCGCAGAAGCTTCGACGCCGTGCCGGCCGTCCTTCGGGCGACGAGCGGCATCGCGGCGCGCTCCCGCATCTTCTCGATCGCGGCCCGGGCCGCGTCGAGCTTCTGGACCCGGCCCACCTCGGCGGCGATCCGCGGAAACCACTTCACCGGCGCGTCGCGCAGCAGTTCGACATAATCCTCGATCTCGTCGGGAACCTCCGAATGCTCCCGCCGGCAGGCGGCGACCGGCTCGGCGGCGAGGCCGCTGGCGATTTCCAAGGTCGCCACGGGCGTGCGATGGCCGGATTCGCGGACCCGGCGCCAGGCCAGAGCCTCGACCTGTCCGGAGAGCACCGCCTCGCGGCGGGCATTGGTGGAGGCGACCCGCTCCGCTTCCTCCGCCCGAAGCCGCTCGGCGGTTCCGATATCGTGGCGCGCTTCCTCCACCTCGATGTCGACCGAGCGCAGATAGGCGACGGCGCGGCGGGCGCTGGCCTGGATGTCGTCGCGAAGGTCCTGGAGGCTCTGGACCAGCTCCTCGAACAGGGTCACCCGGGCCTCGACCAGGCGCATCAGCGCGACGCTGTTGTCGATCGCCTCGACGGTGGCGGTGAAATAACTGGATTCGTGCTTGTCGGCCCGCTCCGCCGCGGCTGCCCCCGCCCCCGCCCCCGCCCCCGCCCCCGCCCCCGCCGCCGCCGCCGCGGCCGCAGCCCGCTCGAAGCTCGACTCCATGTGGATGTAGAGACGGTCGTCAGCGCCGCGGGCCTGATCCTCGAGCAGCTGCCCCAGGGTAGGGGCGACGGTGACCTTGGTATCCTTCGCCCTGTATCCGGGCACCGGGAGGTCGCTCAGCGCGATCCCGGCCGGCCCCGAGCCGCCCGCCAGACGGCCCAGGGTCACCAGGATGGCGTCCTTGGTGGCGAGCGCATATTTGAGCGCCTGCTCCGCCGGAGCGGGATTGAGGCGCTCGGCGACGGTGACGGTGCGATCGACCATCCCGGCATAAGGGATCTGGCGGCGGATGTCGGCGCCCCGGTAGCGGATGCTGTCGAGGGCGAGCGCCGAGATGGGCAAAGTCGCCGCCGCGGGCCTGGGCGCCGACGCCTGGAACGACGCGACCTGGATGGGCATCATCATCATCATCAGCGGCGTCGGAGACGCGCTCGCAATGACCGGCGGCGGAATCCTGTGCGCCTGGGCGGGCTGAGCCGCGACGATCGGCCTCAGAGTCGCGGCTGGGGGCTCCATCACGTTCCGCGGACGCAGGGCGGTCGCCGCGAGCATGACGTTGTTGATCGGCGCGCTCATCGTCATCGTCGGAGCGGGAATTTTCGCCCGGTCAATCTCCGCCTTCGGAGCAGCCGCCTGGGCCGGCGGCTTGTTGATGTCCTTGAGGAACTCGCCGATGCCCTTGCTGGTGGCACGCGCGCCTTCGTCGCGCGAGGCGAGGTCGGCGAGCGCGGGCGAGGTGACGAGGCGCGACGCCGCGTCGGCGCCGAGCATGATCTGGCGGACCCGGTAGATGTCGGCCCGCGCCCGGACGAAGCCGAGATCGACCGCGTCGTTGGTCGCCTTGAGGCGGCCTTCGACGTCGGAGAGGAAGGCGGCGATCCCGTTCTCGTCGATCCGGGCCATCTCCTGGGCGAGGAAGGGCTGGGTCCAGCGCTCCCGGAAAGTGTCGATGGCGGTGACCCGCCGGCGGCCGGCCTCGCTCACCGTGTCGAAGTCCGGGACGTCGGGCGCCTCGCGGCCCGGCACGGACTGCCAGGGCCAGCCGGTCGGCTGGGGCTTGCCGTCGATCCTGAGAACCGCGCCCGGCGGCACTTCGTCGCCGATGTAAGTGTAGATATTGCCGTTGGCGTCCGACTTGCCGAACGAACCCCATTCGACATCGCCGCCGCGCTGGGCGAACTCGACCGAGTTGACGTTGAAACTGTCGAGCGGTTTGCCGCTCGACAGCCATAAGCGATCCGCGGGCACCTCGATCCTGTGCCAGACCTGGGGTTCCGGCAGATCGCCGACACGGCGCGCATCGAGGAAGTTGGGGTCGTTTCCGATCTCCAACACCGCCGGGCTGCCCCAATAGACTCCGGCTTCGAAATTGGGGAATCTGGCCCCGCCGGTGGAGACGAAGACGTCCCGTCCGAGGCGGAGCGAAAGTCCGGTGAGCCCGCTCGCCGAGTGGATCCTGATCCAGAACCAGAGCGTGTCGGACTTCGCCACCGGAAGCGAGGCCTTCGCCTCCATCGTCAGGTGGGAGCGGGCCGCGGTCTGCTCGGTGAAGCGGCGGGTGCGGCTCATCTCGACCGGCACCTGGGTATGGGGCGCGGGGCAATTCTCCTCCATTGGCAGGTCGCCGCCCGGCCAGCCGGTCACCTGGCCGGAGACGCTCTCCAGAAGCCGGTCGTAACGCCGCCGCGCAGCTTCGCGGCGCCCGAGCCAGAGGCCGCGGTCCTGAATGAAGGCGGCGATGGCTTCGGCGAAGCGCGGATCCTCCGACTCCTGTTCCAGGAGGCGCGGATCGTAGGCGGAATCGGGAACCGGAACGAGCAATTCGACCCGGTCCGGGACGTTGCGGTTGAAGCTGGCGAGCGGCGCCGCTTCCCGGACCGCGAGCTCGAGATTGCTTCGCGCGACCGGAACGGCCGAGACCCCGAAATTGCCCGGGAAGAAACGCTGGCGGCGAAGGATCGGATCGAACAGGTCCGGCGGGAGCAGGCCGACGGGCGGCATCCGGACGAAGGCCGAGCGGAGCGTCGGCTCGTCGAGGGCCGGAAGCTCGGAGAGATGGGCGACGAACTGGTCGATCCGCGCCTGCCATAGCCGAGGCTCGCCGGCCGCCGGCACGAGCGGGGTACGGGGGCGGGGGGTTCCGCCGCTTCGGGCGACCGAGAAGCGGTCGACGAATTCCAGCCTCCAGGCCTCGTCGAAGGCGGCGACGGCGAGCGGGACGCCCCATTCCTCCCAGGGGTGCATCTCGTCTTCGAGCAGCAATTTCTCGTTGTCGAAGACGCGATAGGCGATCCGGTTGCGCAAGGCAGGGCCGCCCGCGGGGAGGCTGTAATCGGGGCCGCCGGCGATCGCGACGGATTCGGACGGCCAGAGGTAGAGCGCCAGCCGGCAGCCGTCGATCCGCTGCAGGTCGACATAGGGATCATCACGCGGGTCGGGCGGGCATTCGTCGCGGGGGCGGCCGAGGATGGTGGCGGTCACCGGCTGGGCGACGATGATTCCGACATGGGGAAGGCCGGCGCTTTCCGCGTTCGCCGCGATCCCGGCGAGCGTGTCGCCGAGGCGCCGGGGCAGGACGGGCCGGAGCCTTGCGGCCATGCCCGACAGGGCGCTGTCTCCTTCGGAGTCGGCAAGGGACTCGATCTCCGGGACGGGGGCACCCTCGCCGGCCAAGGCGTCGGCATGGTCGGCGCGCAGGATCACCGGCAGGTCGCCGAACGGAATCCGGCGGGCGCCGGCGACGCTCACATCCTCGCCGGACCGGGCGATGCCCCGGCCGGGGGCGAGATGGAAATAGGCCTCGTCGGGCGCTCGGCCCACCGAAGCGGCGTCGACGAGAATCTCGAGGCCCTCGACAGTGCCCGGCGCCAGGGCCAGCCCCTGCAGCCGCTGGAGCCCGGAGCTTCTCTCCTGCTCCGCCGTAAGCGCCTTGTCGCTGAGCGCCCGGCCGGGGAAGGGGTTGATCCGCCGGCGCCAGACTCCCGGCAGCTCGGGTCGCATCGGCGGATCGATGCCGATGACATGCTCGTCGGCGAGCGGCCGGCGGATCTTCTGGGTGACGTCCATTGGAAACTCCGTCCTCCTCAGCGCATCTTCTCGAGCAGGCGGTCGATCGCCTCGGCATCCTTCTTGTCGGCGGCCTCGCGCATCAGGCCGGCAAAATCCCCGAGCTTCTCGCCCGGAACTCCGCGGAAGGCGGCGTCGATGGCCAGCGCCTTGCCGCTTTCGCCGAGCCAGATCGCGATCTTCGGCTCGGGCCATTCCTGGCCGAGCGCGAAGTCCAGCCTGGCCAAGCCCTCGCCGAGGCGGGCGTCGCTATAATCCTCGGCGACGTCCATCACCTCGCCTTCGCTGAGGTTGAGCGGGGTATCTGCCCTGGCCAGGGTGGAAAGGCCGGCGGCGTTGGCCAAAGCCGCGCGCTCCAGGCCGGCGCGGGCAATTCCGAGGTTCAGGCGCGCGCTCGCGCCCCGCATAGGCGTCATCCTCTCTGAGCCCGGCCCGACCGTCCTTCCTGCCGCCGGCGCCGCGCCGGTGAAGATCTCGGGCGCGTCCCTTTCGCCCGTGGCGACTCGCTCGAGGTCGGCGACCACGGCGGCGGTGAGGATGTCGAAGCCGGCGATGGCCGGAGAGCCGAGCAGCGACACCATCCGCGCCGTCGCCTGCGGCGTGGCGGTTCCGCTCAGCTTCGCGACCCTGCGGTCGAGCTTGAGCCGCTCGAGATTGGCGTTGACGACGGCGCCGATGACGACGTCGTCGCCGCTCACCGCCACCCCGACCCCGGCCAGCCGGGTCTGGTAGGCGACCGTGCGGCGGCGCGTGTACCAGAGGAGCGGCGGCTTGCCGCCTTCCTGCGGGAGCTCGGCGATCGCCTCGTGGTAGGCGGCGTGCCAGGCCTTGACCTTGAGTTCCTCGGCCTGGCGCTGGCTTTCGGCTTCGGAGTCGCGCTCCTGCGCCTCGATCAGCTTTCGCCTTTTGGCCGCCAGCCGCGAAATGAGGTCGAGCGCGGGCCGGGTCGCGCCGGCGCCGGCATCGCCCGCCATCGTCATCGCCGTCGCTCCGAGCGCCTGCGAGAAGCGCTGGAACCGGCCGCGGCTGACCGGCACGAGCACGAGAACGCCGGTCGCGTCGAGGTCGGCCGCCTGCGCCTCCAGGTCGATCGGCGGCAAAGCGAGCGACTCCTCGACCAGCGCCCCGAGCTCGTCGATCGGGACGAAGGCGATGTCGGCGTCGACCGTGGGCGGGAAATAGATCTGGCGGAAGCCGAACTCGTCGGGCTGGACCGCCGCCGCCGGAAGCTGTCCCGCCGGCGGCAGCGCAGCGAAGGCGTGGGCCGCCGGGAACAGGGGCGGGAGGCCGCGGCTCAGGAATTCCGACAATATGTCGCCGAGATGGGCGCGGTGCTGGAGGAGGTGCGCTTCCGCGATGGCTCGGGGGCGGCCGCCGAAGGCGACCTGAACCCCCGAATCCATGCCGGTCTCGCGGCGGACCATGGCGACGTCGATCCAGCGGATCGTGCCGCGGTCGACCGCGATCATCGCCAGAGGCAGAGCGTCCTGCGGCAGCCCGCTCGGCTGGCCGGTGAAGATCTGCCTGGCGAGGCTTAGGCGGGCAGCGGTGAGGTTGGCCGCGCCGCCGGTTTCCGGGAAGGGGATGAGGGTGAGGGCGGTCGCCTCGATGATGTCGCCGTCCTCGACGGTGCGCTTGCCGGTGATGGTGCGCGGATAGGCGGCGATCGGGTTGGCGGTGAACTCCACCGCGCGCAGGGCGAGGATGAAGATTCCGGTGCGGCGCCCGAGCGGGACCCGAGGCTCCTGCCTG
>JASLBD010000281.1 GCA_030146745.1 Allosphingosinicella sp.
TCTCGCTTCTGACAGGTAGTGGCGGGCGGGTGCCGAAAAGGAACCCTTGATGTTGCGTTATATGATGGCAGCCCTTCTCGCCGCGGCGCCGCTCGGAGCGGCCTCGGCTCAACAGCAGAAGACGGAAGGCTGGGCGCTGGCCGCCATGCCCAACGGGTGCATGGTCCAGGCCGTCTCGCCGAAAGGTACAATGCTCTCGATCTGGGCCTTCGCCGGCGAGGAGAAGCTGGGCTTCCTGCTCCAGAACCGGGGCTGGGAAGTCGAGGACGGCAAGAAGACTCCGCTGCAGCTCGAATTCGCGGGCGCCGCCGCCGTTCCGGTCGAGGCCACCGCCCGCGCCGACATCGACTCCGACGGCCCCGGCCTCTACTTCACCGTCGAGCCCGGCGCCGCCGATCGCGGCAATTTCCTCGCCGCCTTCACCAGCGCCCAGGGCATGAGCATCCGCCGCGACGGCGCCGACGTCGACACCTTGCCGCTCGCCGGCAGCCGGGTCGCGATGGCGGGCCTCGCCAAATGCCTTTCCGACCGCTGGAACGAGGCGGGCCCGATCCCGGCCGAGGCCAGGGAGGCCGCTCCGGCCGTCGAGGAGACCATTTGAGCCGGCGAAGGCTCCGGGCTCAAACCGTCATCCCGGACTTGATCCGGGATCCATGAACACCTCGGCATCCGGATCGCCACCACCGGCGTCCTGGATTCCGGCTTCCGCCGGAATGACGCGCTTATTTGAAGTAGCTCGCCCCCGGCCGCGCCGAGGCCGCCTGCTTCTCGGGCCGGGGCTTGGGCGGAGGCCGCCGCTCCGCCCGCGCCGCCGCCTCGGCGCCGTGGGTGGCGAGCTTGAGATAGGCGCCGTGCGCGCGCCGGAGGCGCTGCCGCTCGGGCTCGCTCTTGGCCTCGCCGAGCTGGGTGAGCGCCTCGTCGGCTTTCGCCTGATATTCCTCGGCCGTGCTCATCTTATGGTTCCTTCGGGATGGGGAGCCCGGCCGCGGCCGGTCGCTTGGCGCCAGCGTGGGCGCTTTGCCGCCCACTTACAACCTAAATCAAGTTCAGGCTCGGACCCGGCGTCGCCGCTTCTCAGGCGCAACCCTCCACATATTGGATGCTCGGCCCGCCGGCATGGATCGCCTTCACCACGCCCTTGCCGCCGATCTCGTAGCTTATGCCCCGCGCCGCGGGCGTCTGAACATATTCCTCCCCGCGGGGCCCGTCCTTCGTCCAGATCGTGAGATATTCGGCCGGCGCCACTTCATATTTGTGAGGCCCCGCCCGAAGCGCCGCGCCATAGGCGGCCCGCACGGCGGCGGCGGTCGCGCCCACGCCGAGGCCGCGGTCGGTCTCGACCTTCGAGCCTTCGAGCAGCGAGATCCGGGTCAGCCGCCCGCGCTCGATCATCACCATCATTCCTTCCGGCGCCCGGGCCGGGCGGAACTCGTCGCAGCTCTGAGGATCCGGCCCGCCCACCGCCTCCGGGTTGCTGTCCTCGCCCATCGCCTTCACCGCCTCGGCCCGGCTCATCCCGATGCGCAAGGGGCCGAAACCCTCCGCCGTCAGCACCGCCGCCGCCGCCGCCGCCGGCGCGCGGGCATCGGCCTTCGGAGCGGGAGGCGGCGCCTCCTCCGCCGCGGCGCGGCCGGCCGGAGCCGCCTCATTGTCCCGCCCGCCGCTCTCCGCCCCGCCGCAGCCGGCCAGAAGCAGCGCCGCCGCCAATGCGAATATCCTCATCCGGCCGACCTCCCGTTCCAAACCCCGCGCCTAGCACCCCGCCGAAACGGACCGAAGAGAATTGCGCCGAAGCCCGCCCAGCCGACGACCGCCGACGCGAAGCGGCGCCGGATCATCGGCGAAGAGCCGGGCAAGGCCGGCCGGCGAGGCGCGCGGCCCGAAGCCGCGCGAACTCGTCCGACGTCACGAATTCAGTTCGTGACGGCTTCTTCTCCCCCCGCTCATCCTGAGCCTGTCGAAGGCCCGGCCAGCCGCGCCGCATCCGAGCGGATCGCCGCCAGCACCTCCTCCTCGAGCGAATTAGGCTCCAGCTCATGCTCGAAGAACAAATCCAGTTTGGAGGCAAAGGCCGCGAAATCCGGCGCCCCCGCCAGCAACACCCCCCGCACCGCCCGGCCGAACGAGTCGAGCCGAGCGTCGTACACCGCCTGCAGCGCTTCCTCCTCCTCCGCCGATCCCCCCGCCGTCGCCCGCTCCAGGGCCCGAAGCTCCACCTCGGCGGCGCGGAATAGAGCAAAGGCCTCAACCCACCCCCCGTCACCCGGACCCGATCCGGGGCCCACCTTCCCTCCACCCCCGAAAGGCAGGTGGATTCCGGCGTCCGCCGGAATGACGGGGACAAAGCGTCGGGAACCAACGGCAAAGCCACCGCCGCGCCTAGCAGCGCGCGCCGCGACGGGTTATGATCGTCAGCAGCCATCCTTCGCCTCCTAAGCCAAGGCGTGTGGTGGTCAGAGCCGGGGCAAGGCGGTCGCCTTTTCCCGGTCCAAATAGTGGATAGCATTATTCAGGGGCAGGTCAATACCGGATAGCGGAAAAAGAGGCCGCGGGCGCCCGAAGACCGGAATTGGCCGGACGATCGGATTGCGCCTGTACGCCGAGGAAGAGGCCGCTCTGGATGCCTGGATAGCGCGGCAGCCCGAACCGACACCATCAAGGCCCGAAGCGATACGGCATATTTTGAGGACGGCTTTGAAGATCGACACGCGGTCAACGAAGTAGCGAGTGGGGCAGAGGGGCTGTGCAAAACCGATATGCCGGTGACGTGGGCGATTACGTGAAGCTGGCGCTCCTGCGGGCGTTATCGCCCGGTCTGAGGTTAGGCATTGCGTGGTACCTCTACCCGGATGAACGGCACAACTCAGATGGAAGGCACACCGCCTATCTGAGCGAGCCCGGAATTTGGCGCCATCTCGATCCCCCACTGTTCGACGGGTTGCGTAAAGTTACGTCGCGTCGCCGCAACGTCATGGCCCTACAAGGCTTGGGGCTCCTCGATGCGACCTTTGCCGACGAGCCGCTGAATCAGAGAGCGGAGCCCTGCTCCCTTCGATCGAGATCCCGAGCCGCCTGGTTCGATCGACAGCTCCGCTCGCTCGACGGCTGTGAGCTGGTGTTCGCCGATCCCGACAACGGCCTCACGGATGATAATCCGAGCCGCCGCTCAAGCCTCACATTTGGCAAGCAGCTACCGTTGCAGGAAGCAACAGCCTTGGCCGATGGTCGGTCGGCCGTGATCTACCACCATAACAGCCGCTTCAAAGGCGGGCACGACGCCGAGGTCGACCATTGGAGCCGACTGCTGGGAAGCCAAACCATGGCGGTGCGAGCAAATGCGTATAGCTGCCGTACCTTCCTGATCATCAATCCAACGTCCCACCTCGCCAAACGCGCCGAGGGGTTCTGTGCGAAATGGTCCGGCCACAAAGTCCGACTTCATCACGCGCGCTGAGCCGTTCGGCAGCAGCCACTTAGCGCCCGTTCGAGTCGATTGCGGGCCGAAACGAGTATTGAGGGATTCCCTTCCACTTGTTATTAGAACATATCGTGAATCGCCCGCGCCGATGCCCCGTAACAGTCGTGACGAGCGCGAACAGAGGGAGATATGCCCGTTATCCACATGGGGGGGGCTTGTCGCGCCGGGCAGCGGCCGTACCGTCGCAAGATTGGGGGCGGCTTTGGCCGCAGCTCTAACCTTCCACAATGCCGGCGGATGAGAAGGTCCGAATGATGCTGCTCGACCTGTTCTCACCGGCGGACTTGGGTGAGGTCGAGCCGATCTCGGCCCAGGAATCTCCACGCGGTGCGAGCGTCGCGAGCCTGCGGCCGAGGTCCAGCAGCAGCTACTCGCCTCTCCTCGAGCAGCCGCGCGGTATCCTGTTCCTCGACATCGAAACCACCGGCCTCAGCCGCTACTACGACTACGTCACCTTGATCGGTTTCGCCATCGACGGCGAATATGAAGTCATTGTCGCCGGAGAGGATCCCCAGCCGCTGTTCGAGGCTCTGGCCCGGGCGCAGAGCCTCGTTACGTTCAACGGGTCCGGCTTCGATCTGCCATTTCTGGAAGATGCCCTAGCGGGCGTTCAATGGCCCAGGCATCATGTCGACCTTCGATACGCCTGCAAAGCTCTCGATCTGACCGGAGGCCAGAAGGAGATCGAGCAAGTGCTCGGCATCAACTGCCGCGGCGGTATCGAGGGCGTGGACGGAGCCGCGGCCGTCGTGTTGTGGCACCGGTACATGCGAGGTGATCGCGCCGCCTTGCGCGACCTGATCGATTACAATCGTGCCGACGTCGAAGCTATGGGCCACATCCTCGAGCACGTCGTGAGGCATCGGGTTGCCACCGACTTGTTCCTCCGCCCCGACGAGCTGCGCCGCCTGTGTGCCACGTCTCCGCGATGCCGCCGCTTCGGAGGCGAAGATGCGTTTCTTCCAGATCCGCCGACCCACCTCCGCCGGGTCGTTCATTTCGATGACCTATTCAGGGGAACCCCGGCTGAGACCGCGACTGTTGTCGGACTCGATCTGACTGGATCGGCGGAGCGGCCGTCGGGCTTCTGCTCGATGCGCGGCCCGGCCGCCCAGACGCGGGTCCTGGGAGACGATCAGTCCATATTGGAGGCCGTCTTCGCCGCCGAGCCGGACCTCGTGTCTATTGACTCCCCGCTGTGTTTGCCGGTTGGGCGCACACAGGTGACCGACGACGATCCGACGCGGGACGAGGCGGGAATCATGAGGGTCAGCGAGCGCATCCTGAAGCGGCGCGGCATCAACGTATATCCCTGCCTCCTGCCGAGCATGCAGAAGCTGACGGACCGCGGGATTCGTCTAGCGCAAGCCATCCGGAATCGCGGTATTCCGGTTATCGAGTGCTACCCAGGCGCCGCCCAGGATATCATGGGAATTCCGCGCAAGGGCGCTGGGGAGGAATGGCTGAAGCTCGGCTTGTCCGACTTCGGCGTCACTGGCCGTTTCAAATCGGAGAAACTGACACACGACGAGCTTGATGCAATCACCTGTTGCCTCGTAGGCTCCTTCCATCTCGCCGGCCTTACCGAGGCGCTCGGGGGCGAGGGCGAGGAGCCGATGATGGTACCTGTGCTATGAGTGAGGCCCCTGTTGTCGTGATCAGTGGCCAGGTTGCCGCGGGGAAGACCAAGGCTGGAAGGATGCTCGAGCAGCAAGGATATCAATATGCGCGTATAAGCCAGGCGATCAGGACGCGCTGGGATGGCACTGCGGACCCTCCAAGAAGCTGGTTTCAGGAAATTGGCATGCATTTGCACAGGACGATTGGTCAGCGCGCACTGTGCGAGGAGACGCTCGCATTCATCGCCATGCCATCGGCAAGCTTCGTGATCGATGGCCTGCGCTGGAGGGAGGACGTGGAATTCTTCAAAGAGCGCTTCCTGGCCCGGCTGGTGCATGTTCACCTCAGCGCTCCGACCCAGGTACGCAAGGAGCGCTTCATACGGCGCGAGAAGGATGTTTCATTCGAGGAAGCTGACCAGCACGAGGTTGAGCGCGAGGTGGCAGAACTGGGAGAATGCGCAGCGGCGGTCTTTGATAATGCCAGCGACGACGAGCTCAAGCTGCACAGCTTTTTGAATGCAACGATCGAGAGATTCCGACATGCCAGTTA
>JASLBD010000305.1 GCA_030146745.1 Allosphingosinicella sp.
GGACGATGCTCGCCATCACATCCCTGCTCGTCGTCAGCTTGGGCCGCAGGATCGCCTGCTCGGCGATCCGGGCGAGGGTGGCTTCGCTCTCGTTGTAGATGTCGAGGATCTGGCCGCCGGAAAGCAGGTCCTCCTCGATCAGCAAGGCGGCGCTGTAGAGCAGGGGATCGCGCTCCTCGTCCTGCTCGATCTGGGCCCTGGTCAAATAGGTGGTCTGAACGTCGGAGCCGGCATGGCCGTAGAGCCGGACGCAGTCCATGTGGAGGAAGACCGGCCGGCGCTGGGTCCGGGCGATCCGCGCCGCCTCGGACGCGCCGCGCCACGCGTCGGCCATGTCGAGGCCGCTGCAATGCACATAGTCGAGCCCCGGCCGGCCCTGGAACGAGGCTGCGATCCAGCCCGGCGGGGTGCGGGTCGAAATGCCGATGCCATTGTCCTCGCACAGGAAGACGAGCGGCATCGGCGTGCCCTGATAGGCGGCCCAGGCGGCGGTGTTGAACGCGCCCTGCGCGGTCGAATGGTTGGCGGAAGCGTCGCCGAAGCTGGCCAGCACGATCGAGTCGCGCGCCAGCGCCGTCTGCTCGAGCTTGAGCATCCGCGCGATGCCGATGCTGAACGCCGCCCCGACCGCCTTGGGCAGGTGCGAGGCGATGGTGCTGGTCTGCGGCGGGATGGCGAGCGGCTTCGATCCGATCACCTTGTGCCGCCCGCCCGAGATGGGGTCTTCGGCCGAGGCGGCGAAGCTGAGCAGCATGTCCCAGAGGGGCGTCTGGCCGGGCAGCTTCTTCGAGCGGTGGATCTGGAAGGCGTTGGAGCGGTAGTGGAGGAAAGCCATGTCATTGGCGCGAAGAGCCTCGGCGACCGCGGCGTTGTTCTCGTGGCCCGAGCTTCCGATCGTGTAGAAGCCCTCGCCGCGCGCCTGCAGCCGGCGCGAGAGCCGGTCCATCTGGCGGCTTGCGACCTGGCTGTAGAAGAGCTCGACCATCGCTTCGCGGCCGAGGCCGACGTCGGCCGGCCGCACGTCGGCGGTGCGGCGGGGGAGGTTTCCCTCGCGGACCCGGGCGACGAACTTTTGATGAATGGCTTCGGCGGCGTCCAACTTTCACTCCATTCGGGCTGAGCCCCGGCCCCCGTTCGGGCTGAGCCTGTCGAAGCCCCTCCCCTCCTTCCGGTGCCGGTAAGAGAAGGAAGGGCCTTCGACAAGCTCGGGCCGAACCGAGCAGGGGGCGGCAGGGCACGCCCTCTTGACCTGACGTTTACGTAAAGTAGGGAAAGCGGGAACCCCAGCGGGAGGAAAGATCATGACCAAGAGCGAAATGGCCGCGGCCCTCAACGAGAAGAGCGCCTGGCTCCCCGGCAAGCGGGTGAAGCTCGACTTCGGCCCGGAAGGCGCGGTGATGCTCGACGGCGCCGCCAATCAGGTGACCGAGGAGGACGGGCCGGCCGACACCACGATCAAGGTCAGCTGGGAAGACTGGCAGGCGATGAGCGACGGCAAGCTGGACGGAATGACCGCCTTCATGCAGGGCAAATTGAAGGTCGAGGGCGACATGTCCAACGCCATGCAGCTCCAGGGCGTGCTGGCCAAGCTTCGCTCATAACGTCATCCTGGCGAAAGCCGGGACCTCGGGTCGAGAAGTCTCGGCGGGTCTCCCTGAGATCCCGGCTTTCGCCGGGATGACGGGGTCAGCGCGGGCTCACCGCGCCCTTCTCCGGCCAGCCCTCGGAGCCGATCCGGCTTACCCGCAGCTCCACGGTCTTGACCGGAGCGGCCTCGGCGGCAACCCGTTCCCCCACTTCGTGCCATTCGCCGTCCTTGACCGTCGCGGTGTAGCGCACGGTGGCGCCGGGGCCGGCCGGGTGAGACCAGCTGAAGCCGTCCGGGCGGACGGTCAGCGGATAGTCTCCGGCATAGCCCATGGCGTGGGAGCGCATCGAATAGGTCCGCTTGACGGGATCGTAGGAGATGATCGCGACGGCGTTGAAGCGAGGCTTGCCGGCGGAGTCGTAGGCGCGGCCCTCGACGAGCCGGATGGTTCCGTCCAGCAAGGTGCCGACTCGCTCGGTATGGCGCATCTCGCCGGGGAACTCCTCGGCCCGCGCCGTTCCCCGCCACTCGCCGTCGAGGAAGGCGAGCGCCTTCATCGCCTCGCGCTGGGCGGCCATCCGGGCCGCGGGATCCCAGGGCCCCGCCGACGGATCGGGCGTGGAGCCGGGCTGGGCGGAGGCGGCGGAGCCGATCAGGGCCGCCATGAGCAGGATTTTCGTCTTCATCGTCTTCTCCTTCTTAGCCGTTGCTGCCCGCGGCGCGGGTCAGCTTTTCGATCCGGTCGAGCCAGTTAATCCAGGCCTGGCGGCCGCGGTGGGTGAGGGCGAGCCGGGTTTGCGGCTTGCGGCCCGAGAAGCTCTTGGCGACGCTGACATATCCCGCTTCCTCCAGCCTCCCGAGATGGGCGGAGAGGTTGCCGTCGGTCGCTCCGACCTTGTCTCGAAGTTCGGTGAACAGGGCTGATTCGACCGACGCGAGATAGGCGACGGCGCCGAGCCGGATCCGGCCGTGGATGACGTCGTCGAGGCGGCTGTGATCGAACGGATTTTCGGCCTTCACGGTCAGCGCGGCTCCGCCTTGAGCAGGGCGAGGCCGGGCAGAAGGACGGTGAGCGCGACTCCGGCGGCGGCGACCAGATAGCGGTCCGGCGAGAGGATCATGGCGGTGAACAGCCCGACCATCGCCGCGGCTCCGACTCCCGCCGCGAACACCGGCCGGTTCCTGGCCAGCGAACCGGTGACGATGAGAGCGCAGGAATAGACGGCGAACGCGACCGGCACGATCCAGTCGAAGGCCGCCGGGCCGGCGCCCGTGCCGGCGGCGACCGCGCATCCCACGAACATCGAGCCGATGGCGCCTCCGCCCGCCATCCAGATCGTTTCCGAAGCGCGGTTGCCGGCCGAGCCGGCGCCGGCCTTGGCCGGCATGCTTCGCAGCAGAACGATCTGGCCGGTGATTCCGAGCGCCGAAAAACCGGCCCAGATGATCGCGAATATGGTTGTGCCGTCGCCGATGGCGCCGGTGAGAGCGAGGTGGTGAGCGATGTAGGCGGCGGTCAGAAGCAGCCCCCACCAGGCCAGGAACCGGCCGCTGAGCAACGGGGCATGGGCGCCGCTCTCCGCGAGGTGGCGGACGTAGCGAAGGTCTTCGTGGGTGGAATCGGCGCCGGTCATACTTTGCCTCCAGAGAACTCTACAATGCAAAGTACTCTGCAAACTCCGCGCCCGTCAAGCGCGGATTGACCTGACTTGCGTCGACCGCTTATCGCGCAGGCGTCAGCAAGGAGCGGTGAATGAAAAAAACTTTACCCGATGCCGCCGCGGCCCTCGACGGGCTGCTGTTCGACGGAATGACCATCTGCGCCGGCGGCTTCGGCCTGTGCGGCATTCCCGAGCGGCTGATCGACGCGATCCGCGAGGGCGGGGTAAAGGATTTGACCTTCGTTTCGAACAATGCCGGGATCGACAATGAGGGCCTCGGCAAGCTGCTCCGCACCCGCCAGATCCGCAAGATGATCTCCTCCTACGTGGGCGAGAACAAGGAGTTCGAGCGGCAGTATCTCGCCGGCGAGCTCGAGGTCGAATTCTGCCC
>JASLBD010000371.1 GCA_030146745.1 Allosphingosinicella sp.
GGCGTTCAGGCGCACGAAGCGGCCTTCCAGATCCTTGAACGAGATCAGATCGCCCGTGCTCTCCATCAGCCCGTGCAGAAGCGCGCGTTCGGTGTCGAGTTCGCGCGCCAGCATGCGCCGCTGATAGGCGGTGGCAACCATGTTGGAGAGGGCGGCGGGATCCCAGGGCTTGGGCACGTAGGCCATGATGCGGCCCTTGTTGACCGCGCCGATGACCGCCTTCAAATCCGCATATCCGGTGAGAAGAATCGCTTCCGCATCCGAGACGTTTCGGGCTTTTGCCAGGAACTCATCGCCCTGCATCTCCGGCATGCGCTGGTCCGAGATGATGATGGCGATTTCCGGCTCATGCCGAAGGATGTCCAGGGCTTGGGTGGGCGACGAGGCCGTCAGCACCCGGTAGTCGTTCTCAAAGAGGTCTTCGAGGGCGATCAGGATGTCCGGCTCGTCGTCGACGACCAGGATCGTGCCATTCGTTGGGTTCATCTCGCTCGACAAGGTCATGAAACAATCTGCCTCGGGATCGTGATGACGAAGCTGGCGCCGCCCGCCGGCCCGGCCGTTACTGTAATCGACCCCTTGTGGGCCTGGACCACGCTATAGGCGATGGCCAAGCCAAGTCCAGTTCCAGACCCGACAGGTTTGGTGGTGAAGAAAGGCTCGAAGATGCGCTCCCGCAATTCCGGTGAGATTCCCGGTCCCGTATCGCTGATCCTGATCGTATAGGTTGTCTCGTCGCTCTCGGTTTCAATGTCTATGCCGCCGGTTCCCTTAATCGCATCGGCGGCATTGCCGACGATGTTCATGACAACCTGATTGAGCAGGGCGGGCGAGCAGTAGAGGTCCGGAACCGCGTTGTAGCGTCGGCGCACGTCGATTCGGGTGCCCAGCTTGTGGCCCAGGAGAGCCAGAACGGTCTCGATGGATTCGGGCACGTTGACGGTCTGGAAATCGCCTTCGTCCAGCCGCGAGAAGCGCCGAAGATTGAGGACGAGTTCCTGGATCCGGCCAAGCCCCAGCTTCATGGCGCCGATGCGGTCGCGGGATTTCTGAACCTGCCGCTCCAGTCCCGCCTCCGGGGGCAGTTTGGAGTCAATTTCAGCGAGTAGGCGCTCCACCGTTCCCTGGTGCGCCTGGATGAAAGCCAGGGGATTGTTGATCTCGTGGGCGATGCCCGCCACCAATTCGCCGAGCGAGGCCATCTTGGCGGCCTGGACCAGCTGAGCCTGAGTTCCCTTCAGGAGGTCGTTGGCCTCTTCCAGCTCGCGGTTCGCTTTGGCAAGCGCCTCGGCCGAGGCGGCCTCGGCCCGGGCCCGGGCAAGGGCGAGTTCGCGCTCGCGCAGCTCCGCCTCGATGCGCCAGTTCTCGTCCTGCATGAGCTTGCGCCGGACGAGCGCGCGGATGCGCACCCGCATCCCGTCGGCCTCGATGCTCGTGGGAACGATGTCGTCGACACCCGCGGCAAAGGCCCGGCCGAGGAGCTGCCCACCCTCCTCGTTGCCGAGGCCCACGATGGCGAAGCTCGGCGCGTCGGCTCCCGGAAGCGGCGCCAGGCCCCGGTAAAGATTCAACTGGCGGCACAGCTCGATGCCGTCGAAGCCCGGGCTGAGCAGGTTGACGAGAATGCAGTCCCAGGTGGCATCCACCGAGCGGACGAGCCGGAGGGCCTCGGCAGGATCCGGAGCCGCCGTGACGGCATAACCTTCATGGGTCAGCATGTCGTGGAGGTAGGTGCGGCGCGTGAGGCTGTCGTCCGCGATCATGATGCTGGCTCGGCGAAACGTTCCGAAGCTGGGAGATTGCCGCTCCTCCCGCTCATGGTCGACGGGCAATGAGCGCCGGCGCAGAAGCGCCTTGATCCGCAGGATGATCAGCTCCTGCTCGGCGGATTTCGAGATGTAGGCGTCAGCCCCGCTCTCCAGCCCCTGCCGCTCGACGGTGCGCTCCCGGGCCTCCGTGAGCATGATGACCGGAATGGCGCGGGTGCGGACGTTCAGGCGCATCTGCCGGGTCAGCTCATCCCCGTTCATGCCGGGCAGGTGGTAGTCGGCGATGACGAGGTCGGGAAGCTTCTCGTTCAGCCCGTCGAGGGCGGCTTCAGCGGTCGAACGCCAGGACACATGAAAACCGTTCGTCTCCAGCATGTGGCGCAGCTGCAGCGCCTGGGTTTCCGAATCCTCGACAAGAAGGATTTCGGCAGCCTGCGCCATGGGCCCCGCGCTCATTCGCTCTCTCCTCGGGCCAGGCGCACGATGCGGGGTGCGATCAGGTCGAGGGGCAGGCTGACATTGACGCCCCCCATGCGCGCGGCGGCTGCCGGCATGCCGTAGACGACGGCGGTGCTTTCGTCCTCCGCCACCGCATAGCCGCCGGCTTGGCGCAGATCGACGAGGCCCTGGGCGCCATCCTCCCCCATGCCGGTGAGAATCACCCCCAGGCCCCTGCGGCCGAGCGAGCGCGCCATCGACTGGAACAGCATGGTGGCCGAGGGGCGCTGGTTTCCGAGCGGCGGCTCCGCGCTCAGTTTCAGTGTGCCTGCTGGGGAGAGAATCAGGTGCCGGTCACCGGGCGCGACGTAGACTTGGCCCGGTTTCGGGATTTCCTGATCCTGGGCGAGGCGAACCTCAAGGGAGACCAGCCCGTTCAGCCAGGAGGCGAAGCCTTCCATGAAGGGAGCGCCCATGTGCTGGACGAGGAGGATCGGCAGCGGAAAGCCCGGTGGCAGGGCGCCGAGAACCTTCGCAAGCGCGGGCGGTCCGCCCGTCGACGCGGCAATTCCCATGATGCTTGGGCGCGTCACGCCCCAATCCGGCTCGCGTCGGGATGCGCCGGTCTCACGCCAGGGTGTGAACGAACGCTGCCGGACCACGGGCACTTGGCTCATGATGTAGAGCTGGGTGCAGATGGTGCTGGCTATGGCGGCATAGCCGTCGCTGGACAGGCCCACAGGCTTCTCCACCACCGTGAGCGCACCGGCCCGCAGCGCGTTCATGGAAATTTTGAGCGAGGAATCCTCGATGCTGTCGGCGATGACCACGATCGGCGTCGGGTGCTCCGCCATGATCCTGCGCGTCGCCTCCAATCCGTCCATTCCTGGCAGGCGGATATCCATGGAGATCACGTCCGGTCGAACGCGGCCGATCTCCCGCAGCGCCTCCTCGGCCGAACTGACGGCAGCGGCCACCACAAGGCGCGGGTCGCTGGCGATGATATGGACGAGCAGCTGGCGGACGACGAGGGAATCCTCGACGACCGTCAGCTGCTCGTCCATATCATCGCCAGCGACCCGCGCCTTGTGGTGGCCGCTGCCGTCAGTTCGGCCGAGGAGGCGCTGCGGGAGATCGGCCGCGTTCGAC
>JASLBD010000393.1 GCA_030146745.1 Allosphingosinicella sp.
GAGATGGGCGGCTACCAGTTCATCCACCACGCAGGCGGGATGATCGGAGCGATCATGACCAACCCGCCCGGGCGGCCCGCCGGCTGGAATTTCGCCTTCGCAGTCACCGACATCGAAGAGGCGGCGGCGAAGATCGCCGCCGGCGGCGGCACAGTCCAATACGGCCCCGTCGAGGTCCCGGGCGGCGATTGGGTGGTGATGGCGAACGATCCGCAGGGCGCCGCCTTCATGGCCGTCGGTCCCCGCCAATGAGCTTTTGAACAAGGAGAATGACGATGAGCAATTCAGAGCACGAACTGTCGATCACCCGCTTCATCGATGCGCCGCCGGAGACGGTCTACCGGGTCTATACCGAGCGGCTGGAGGAGTGGTGGGCCCCTGCGCCGTGGAAGACGCGCGTTCTTGAAATGGATCTGCGCACCGGCGGCCGCTTCGCCTTCGAGATGACGGGTCCCGAGGGTGAGAGCCACCCGAGCGACAGCGTCTACCTCGAGGTCGTCCCGGGCGAGCGGATCGTCAACACCAACGCTTTCACAGCCGGCTGGGAGCCGAAGGGCCGGATGGACAGCGACTGCGATTTCCCCTGCGTCTCGATCATAACCTTCGAGCCCGAAGGTTCCGGCACCCGCTACACCGCCCGGGTCCGGCACTGGACCGAGGCCGCCTTGAAGGCTCACGAGGCGATGGGCTTCGAGCAGGGCTGGTCGATGGTCGCGGAGCAGCTTGCTTCGCTGGCCGAGGAAGAGGCGCACGAGCCGGTCGCCGCCTGAACGCCAAATCCCGAAGGAGAGAAATCATGACCTATGTCGAAGGCTTCATCGTCGCCGTCCCGGCCGAGAATCGGGACGAATATCGCCGCCACGCCGCGGCAGCGGTGCCTTTGTTCGAGGAGTTCGGGGCGACCCGGCTCGTCGAAGCCTGGGAGGACGACGTCGCCGACGGCAAGGTCACCGACTTCCGCCGCGCCGTCCAGGCCAGGGAAGGGGAGAAAGTGGTCTTCTCCTGGTTCGAATATCCGGACAAGGCGGCCCGCGACTCGGCTTCCGAGAAGATGATGAGCGACCCGCGGATGGAGGAGATGGGCAAGTCGATGCCGTTCGACGGCAAGCGAATGGTCTATGGCGGCTTCGCGCCCTTCGTCGACGAGGGCACCGGCTCCGGCGCCTATGTCGACGGCTTCATCCTGCCCGTGCCGCAGGGCAATCGCGAGGCCTATCGCGAGATGGCACAGAAGGCCTGGGCCGACTTCAAGAAGCATGGAGCGGTCCGGCTGGTCGAGGCGTGGGGCGACGACGTTCCCGAAGGCAAGGTGACGGATTATCCCCGCTCGGTGAAGCAGGAGGAAGGCGAGCAGATCGTCTATTCCTGGATCGAATGGCCCGACAGGGCGACCCGGGTCGCGGCCTGGGAGAAGATGAAGGCGGAGGAGCCAAACAAGCCCGACCACGACTCCATGCCCTTCGACGGCAAGCGCATGTTCTGGGGCGGCTTCGAGGTCATCGTCGATTCGAAGGCCGGGATCGGCATCGAGGCCGCCGAGCGCGAAACCGCCTAATACGTCACCCCAGCGAAGGCTGGGGTCCATTCGGAGTCGGCATGGATGCCAGCCTTCGCTGGCATGACGAAAGAGAGGGAGGAAGACGCCCTCTGGTCGCCCGGCTCCTCGCAATGACGATCACACCGGAGAATCACAATGTCCGACAAGATCACCCCCGTTCTCTGGTTCGACGGCAACGGGGAGGAGGCGGCCAATTTCTACGTCTCGCTCCTCCCCGACAGCAGGATCGACCGGGTCACCCGCTCACCCGCCGACTATCCGAGCGGCAAGGAAGGCGACGTCATCACCGTCGACTTCACGCTGGCCGGACGGCAGTATCAGGCCCTCAACGGCGGCCCGCAATTCCCGTTCACCGAGGCCGTCTCCTTCATGATCCATTGCAAGGACCAGGCGGAGGTCGACCGTTTGTGGGACGCACTCACCGCCGGCGGCGGCGAGCCCGTACAATGCGGCTGGCTCAAGGACCGGTTCGGCCTGCGCTGGCAGGTCTGCCCCGAGGAGATGCTGACCATGCTGGCCTCCGAAGACCGCGCGGCCGCCCGCCGCGCGTTCGAGGCGATGATGCAGATGGTGAAGCTCGAGCTGCCCGAGCTGAAGAGGGCGTACGAGGGCGAGGCCAACGCAGCATAAGCCCCTCTCCCGTTCTTGACGGGAGAGGAGGGGCCCGCCGCAAAGCGGTGGGAGGTGAGGGTCTTGCCGACTCAGCGGTACAGACCCTCACCCTCCCGCTTCGCGGGCCCCTCCCTCTCCCGCGGAAAGCGGGAGAGGGGTTTCACCTCAGATCGCCACCGGGTTCGACAGATCCTGCGCGGGCGCGAAGTCGACGAGGCTGAAGTCGCTCACCCCGAGCAGCACCGCCTGGCCGCCGCCCTTGGTGAAGACCACGACCGTGTCCAGCACTCCGTCGCCGTTGACGTCGCCGACCTGGCCGCCGGAGACTCCGATCCCGTCCTCGAGCGCGATCCGGTCCACTCCGACCTCGAAGTCGGTGACCGTGTCGCGGCCGCCGCCCTTGCCGAACTGGAAGATATCGGCTCCGGCGCCGCCCTCCAGCAGGTCGTCGCCGCGGCCGCCGGCGAGAACGTCGCGCCCGTCGCCGCCGAACAGCCGATCGTTGCCGTTCTCGCCGAGCAGGATGTCGTTCCCGGGGCCGCCGAAGAGCGAGTCGTTGCCGTTGCCGCCCCTCAGCAGATCGTGACCGCCAAAGCCGTTCAGGACGTCGTTGCCGTTGCCGCCGTCGAGCCTGTCCTCGCCGGGCGTGCCGTTGACAATGTCGTTGCCGTTGCCGCCGTTCCGGCTGACCCCGTCCGCGATTCCGGTCACCGTCACGCTGACGGTCGCCGTGCTGGTGAGGCCGTCCTCGTCCGTCACCGTGTAGGTGAAGGTGTCGACCGCGGTCTGCCCCGGCGCGAGCGCGTCGAACGCATCATGGTCGGCGACGTAGCGCAGGCTCTCGGTGGCCGGATCGAAGACCAGGCTGCCCAAAGTGCCGGTGCCGTCCACCGACTCGATCGACAGGGCGGTTCCGGCATCCGGATCGCTGTCGTTGCCGAGCAGCAGGTTCCAAAGGTTGCCGGTGCTGGCGTCCTCGTCGACCGCGACGGCATCGGCCGCCGCCGTCGGAGCCTCGTTGACGTCGCTTACCGAGATGGTGACGGTCCGCTCTACCGAGAGGCCGTCCGGGTCGGTCGCCCGGATGACGAGGTCGTAAGCGGCCTGCGCCTCGTGATCGAGCGCCGCCGTCGTGGTGAGGGCGCCGGTCGCCGAGTCGATCGCGAACAGGCCGCCGGCGTCGTCGGCCAGCGAATAGCTGAGCACGTCCTCGGGATCGGGATCCTCGGCGCTGACCGTTCCGACCAGCGTACCCGCGGGAGCGTTCTCGTCCACCGCGCTGTCGTCGATGACGAGCCCGTCCGGCGCCTCGTTGGGATGCTCGATGTAGAAGCGGCCGACGATGGGATCATGGTCGCTGGCGCGCGGAGTCGGCCTGGCCTGCTCGGCGTTGATGTGGACCGCGTCGAACATCGCGCCCGACAGAAGCCCGCCCGAGACGAGCATGTGGTCGATCGCCTGAAGGTTGCCGTCGAACAGGTAGGAGTAGCGCTCCTCCTCCGGCAGCAGGCGGTGGAGGTCGAGCAGCCCGGCCGCCTCGATCGTCCCGACGGCGTCCTCGAAATAGAAGCCGTTGAAGTCGCCGAGCACCCCGAGCTTGAGAGCCGGATCGGTCGCCAGCGCATTGTTGACGTAGGCGCTGACCGCCTCGGCCTGCTGGGTTCGAGAGCCGTCGCCGGCGTTGGAAGGCGGCTGGCTGGCGCCCATCAGGTCGTCGCTGCCGATGCGCGAGGTGAAGTGGACGTTGATCAGCCGCACCGTCTCGCCGTTGAACATGAAGTCGGCGACGAGCGGCTTACGGCTCCCGGCGAAGGCCGGATCCTCGATAAGCTGGGCGCTGCCTTCGACATAGTCGACCCGGTCGGCATTGTAGAGATAGCCGTTGCGGATGTTTCCGTTCGGCTCGCCGCCGGTCGAATTGTTGCTCGACGGAGCGATCTCGACATAGACGTAGTTCGGGCCGCCGATCGCCGCGATCGCGTCGATCAGCTTCTGGGCGGTGACGATCCCGGAGAGCGGGTCGCTGCCGTCCAGGCCGTTGGCGTCCTGGATCTCCTGAAGGCCGATGATGTCGGGCGCGGCGAGATTGTAGACGATGTCGGCCGCGGTCAGGTCGAACTTGGCCTGGGGATCGTTCGGGTCGAGATTCTCGACATTGTAGCTGGCGACGGTGAGATGATCGCGGTCGCCCGTGAGACTGGTCGTCTCGCGCGGGGCGGTGACGTCGGAGACGACGGTGACCGCCTCGGTGACCAGGACCTCGTAGCTGTTGAAGCCGTAGGACAGGATGCCGGTGACGTCGGAGAGCGTGTCGCCCATCGAATGGTTCGGCGCATAGCCGGCGAACAGAGCCGGGGTCGCGTCGATCTGGATCCGCTCGGGATTGAAGTCGCCTTCGGAGACGGTGATTCCGGTGTCGCCGGTATAGCCGGTTGCCCCGGCGCCGCCCGAGGCGAGCACCCAGGTCTCGCCGAAGCTGGTCGTGTTGGAAACGGCCACCGGCGAGTCGACGGTGACCCGCATGCCCTCCATCGACTCGTAGAAGTCGAGGCCGTCGGTGGCCGGATCGTAGCTGGTGAAGCCGTCGTCCTCGATCGCCTCGGTCGGAGGCGTGCGGCCGCCGGCGCCGATCAGGACCGCGGCCGGAAGCGCGTTGCCGCTCGACTGGACGGTGACGTCGGCGTTGGTGGTGACGAGCTCGGTGATGCTGAGGCTGTTGGCGCCGGGGACGAATTCCGCGGGCGTGCCGCGAACCGTCACCGCATCGCCGACCGCCACGCTCGGAGCGCTGCCGGTGAAGACGAGGATCGCGTCGGAGGTGTTGGGATTGCCGTCGCCCGTCGGGTCCTGCAGGTAGAAGCCGTTGCCGACGACGCCGGTGACGATACCCGTCGTGGTGACCGGCTGGCCGGCATAGGCCGTTGCGTGCCCCTCGCCCTGGATCTCGTAGATCTTGAGATCGATCGGATCGTCGTTGAGGATGGTGCCCGTCGCGGCCCCGTCGGCGATGGCGATGTTGCCGGTCGGGTTGACGAGCAGCAGGTTCAAAGTCTCATTGGCCTCGGCGACG
>JASLBD010000296.1 GCA_030146745.1 Allosphingosinicella sp.
GCGCGCTGCTTGGTCAAATGATCGATCCGGCCGCGGCATTTCTCGAGCGTCACCCGGCGCTGCGAGGCGCGGCCGTCGCCGAGGTCGTAGAGGTCGATCATCTCGCGGATCTCGGCGAGGCTGAAGCCGACCCTCTTGCCGCGCAATATCCAGGCGAGCCGGGCCCGGTCGCGCCAGCCGTAGACGCGCGACAGGCCCTGGCGCCTGGGCGAGATCAGCCCCTCGTCCTCGTAGAAGCGAAGCGCCCTCGGAGTGACCGAGAACTCCTCGCACAGATCGGTGATGCTATAGGATTTGCCCCCGGATTCGGGTGTCGCGAAGTCCGAATGGAAGGCGTGGGGCATGTCCGCCGCGGTAGTTTACGTTCACGTCAACGTCAAGATGGGGGCGTCATACCGGCGGAGCCCGCAATCCACGAACGCCGCCGCGCGAGGTTCCGATGGTCCCAGTTCGTGGATCCCGGCCTTCGCCGGGATGACGGTCAGTCGCAGAGCGGGTCGCCCGCTATGTCCTGCGCCTTCTTCGCGTCCGCCGCGCTCGACCCGGACTTGTTGAAGCGCGCGCCGGCGAGGCTCGCCCTTGCGCCGCAATAATAAGCGCAGCCCAGCGGCAGCTTCCCCGGCAGGGTCACGACTCCGTCCTTGAGGCTCGCCTCGATCGTGCAGGTCTCGTCGCCGGTCATCGTCAGGGTCAGCCGCTCGCCCTTGCGCACCGCCCTTCCCGCACCCGAGCAGCTGTGGAGATTGCCGCCCCAGACGACCAGTCCGAACTCGGCGTCATTGCCCTTCTCGACGATGCACATCTGATCCTTCTGGGCGCCCGCGCCGCCCTCGTACAGGCCGGTCAGCCGAGTCCCGCCCGCCGCCGGGGCCGCGGCGGCGGACCCCGGCTTCGAAGCGGCGGGCCCGCCCGATTCGGCCGCGGCCCGGTTTTCGGCCGGCGAGTCGTCGCGCCCGCAGGCGGCGAGGATGAGGAGGGAAAGGAGGATTTTCTTCATGACTGTCTCAAGGTCAAGAATCCCGACGGGGCGAGCCGTTCCATAATCCACATTAAAATCGCGCCGATGGGGGGACAAAGGCGCATCCGCTTCCTATATGCCGCGGGGGCAATCAGAACGAGCGAGCGGGCGTTTCTCACATGCTGACCACGCATCCTTTCGATGACGACAAGCTCCGCGAGGAATGCGGGGTCTTCGGAATCTGGGGCTCCGACAGCGCCTCGGCGGTGGTCGCACTGGGCCTCCACGCCCTCCAGCATCGCGGCCAGGAAGCGGCCGGGATCACCAGCTTCGACGGCCGGACCTTCCATTCGCACCGGGCGATGGGCCATGTCGCCGGCAATTTCGACACGGCCGAAGTGATCCGCCGGCTCGCCGGCGCCGCCGCCATCGGCCATGTCCGCTATTCGACGGCCGGCGAGACGGCGCTGAGGAACGTCCAGCCCCTCTTCGCCGAGCTCGCCTCGGGCGGATTCGCGGTCGCCCATAACGGCAACATCTCGAACGCCGTGCGCCTGAGGCGCGACCTCAACCGGCGCGGCTCGATCTTTCAGTCGACCTCCGACACCGAGGTCATCATCCACCTCGTCGCCACCTCGACCTACCGGACCCTGCTCGACCGGCTGATCGACGCCTGCAAGCAGGTCGAGGGCGCCTATTCGCTCATCTGCCTGACCGGCGAGGGCATGATCGCCTGCCGCGACCCGCTCGGGATCCGCCCGTTGGTCATGGGCCGGCTCGGCGATTCCTACATCTTCGCCTCGGAGACGGTGGCCCTCGACGTCGTCGGGGCGACCTACATCCGCACGGTCGAGCCGGGCGAGATCGTCATCGTCTCGGCCCAGGGCGTCCGCTCGCACAAGCCGTTCCAGAGCGTCCGGCCCCGCCCCTGCATCTTCGAGCATATCTATTTCTCGAGGCCGGACTCGGTCCTCGACGGCGCTTCCGTCTTCCAGGTGCGAAAGGCGATCGGCGCCGAGCTGGCGCGCGAGAATCCGGTCGAGGCCGATTATGTCGTTCCGGTGCCGGACAGCGGCGTTCCCGCCGCCATCGGCTATGCCCAGGCGAGCGGAATCCCGTTCGAGCTCGGAATCATCCGCTCCCATTATGTCGGCCGCACCTTCATCCAGCCCAGCGACGCCGTCCGCCACCTCGGGGTCAAGCTCAAGCACAACGCCAATTCGGCGCTCATCCAGGGCAAGAGGCTGGTGCTGATCGACGATTCGATCGTCCGCGGCACGACCAGCCTCAAGATCGTCCAGATGCTCCGCGAAGCCGGCGCCCGCGAGGTCCATATGCGGATCGCCTCGCCTCCGACCCGGCACAGCTGCTTCTACGGCGTCGACACCCCGGAGCGGGCGAAGCTGCTCGCCGCCCAGATGAACGTCGCCCAGATGAACGACTATATCAAGGCGGACAGCCTCGCCTTCATCTCGATCGACGGCCTCTACCGGGCGCTCGGCGAGGACCTTCGCGAGGAGGCCCAGCCGCAATATTGCGACGCCTGCTTCACCGGCGCCTATCCGACCCGGCTCACCGA
>JASLBD010000415.1 GCA_030146745.1 Allosphingosinicella sp.
CCGACGTCGGCATAATTGTCGGAGCCGACGTTGCGCACCGTGGTGAAGCCCGCCTCGAGCATGTCGCGGGCGTTGCGGACGCCCTGCGCGACCCAGAACATGTCGGTGAACCGGAGCCCCGAATAGCCGCCGTAGCGCGGGTTCGAATCGAGGTGGACGTGCATGTCTATGAGGCCCGGCAGAAGGGTCTTGCCGGGAAGGTCGATCCTCCTCGCCCCCGCCGGGACGACCGGACGGGCGCCGCCGCGCCCGACCACCGAGGCGATGCGCCCGTCGGTGATCACCACCACCGGTTCCTCGACCACCCGGCCGCCGAGCACGTCGACCATCCGGTCGGCGGTGACGACCACGGATTCGGCCGAGGCGGGGGCGGCGCCGGCAAGGAGGAGGGCGGCGAGGAAATGGCGCATCGGCGAAGCTCCGCTTCTAGGGTCGCGGGTCTCCTAACCGGGGACGGCCCTCCGGGACAGTCACTATGAATGGCCCCGTCGGAACGACCCGAATAGGCGATGCGGGCCGACGCAAGGTGTTGTGGGCGGGTTCAGGCCTTGATAGATCGGCACCGTCTTGAATGGAGAGACCACAGTGGACGAGCAGAGCATGAAGCAGATCGACGAGTCGAAGTCGGCACGGCCCGCGGCCTCATGGGTTCGGCCGGAGCTGCTCCGTTTCGACGCGGGAGCGGCCGAGCTGGGCGATATTTCCAACGCGGAGGGGAACGGCCAGTTCTCCTGATCGCCCTCGGATAGCGACGATACGCTGGGCCAGCGCCCCCTCGCCGCGCCACCAGCTCGCGGCGGTGGACCTCGCCAGGGCCGCCGTCGCCGCCGCCCCGGCGAATCCGGCCGCTCACCTGATGCTGGGGCGATCGCTGGGCGGGGCGGGCGAGCTCGATGAAGCCGTCGCCTGCCTTCGCGACGCCTGCGGCCGCTTCCCCGGCGACGAAGCCCTGCACGAGCAGCTCGCGCTGGCCCTGGCGCGCCGCGGCGAGGTCGAGGCCGCGCTCGCTCTGGCCCGCGGCCGGCAGCCGGCGCCCTGGGCGGCACTCTTCGCCTTCAGGCTGTTGAGGCGCCACGGCCGCGACTCGCAAGCGGCGGCGCTGGAGGTCAAGGCCGCGGCCGCCGCCCCGGCCGATCCCGATCTCCTCGAGGCGCGGGCGGCCCGCCTGCGCTGCGATCCCGAGGCGCTGCTCCGCCTCTGCGATTGCGTACTCGCCCACGATCCCGGCGCGGCCCACGCTCTCCATTACAAGGCGATCGCGCTGGCCCAGCTCGGACGCGGCGCCGAGGCGGTCGAATTGATGGCGCTCGACAAATATTTCCACCGGCGGCCGCTGCCGCCGCCGCCGGGTCCCGGCGAGGCCGGTTCCGAGGCCGCGCTGAGGCGCGAGATCCTCGCCAATCCCACGCTCCACGCCGATCCGGCCGGACATGCCAGCAGCGGCGGCCTTCGAACCCGGATCTTCCCGAATCCCGGCGACGTCGCCGCGCCGGCCCTGATCGAGGCGATCCGCGACTCCGTCGCCGCTTATGCGCAAGCCCTGGCCGGCGGCCATCCCTTCGTCCGCGCCCGGCCGGAGCGGGCGACCTTCACGCCCTGGGCCTTGATCTTCCGCGCCGGCGGCCGGCAGATCCTCCATCACCATCCCGGCCGCTGGCTGACCGGAGTCTATTATGTCGGGGGCGGCGAGGCGGAGGCCCAGGCCGGGGCGTTGCGGATCGGCGGGCTCCCGGGGTGGGCAGGGGTCGAGCCGCCCTGGCCCCTGATCGAGATCGCCCCCGTCCCGGGAACCCTGCTCCTCTTCCCGTCCTTCGTCCCGCACGAGACGCTGCCGCCGGGCGAGGGCTCGGAACGGATCTCGATCGCCTTCGACGTCGCCGCCGCCGTCTGACCTTCTCCGCGCCGGGCGCTCCAGGCTCAGTCGGTGCCGGCCGGCACCTCCTCCAGCGGTCCGCCCATTCCGGCATAGGCGCCGTTGCCCTTGACCATCGCCAGAGCCTCGGCCGGCGCCGGCGACCGGTCGACGATGTGCACCGAGCCGCCGATCCGGGTCACCGAGAACAGGCTGCGGGCGAATTCCAGGGGCAGCCTGACGCAGCCGTGCGAGGCGGGCCGGCCCGGGATCTGCCCGGCGTGGAGGGCGATCCCGCCCCAGGTCAGCCGCTGCATGAACGGCATCGGCGCGTTGTTGTAGAGGTTGGAGAAGTGCCTGGGGCGCTTCTGCAATATGTCGAACCTGCCGGTCGGAGTGGGATGGCCCGGCTTGCCGGTCGAGACGGTGGCCACGCCGATGAGGGTGCCGCCGCGATAGACGTAGGCGCGCTGCAGGGGGATGCTGACCACCATCTCCACTTCGCCCGCCGGCGAGCGCTCCGGCTGCCAGACGAACTCGCCCGGCTTGAGGTCGCTCGCCGTCTCGGCGGCGGGCGCCGGCTCGGCCGCCGGCTCGGCCGGCCCGACGGCTTCGGCATGAGCCGAGCAGACCGGGGTGAAGGCCAGGAGCAGGACGCTGCCGGCGAGGAAGAGATTGCGGACGCTTACTGGGTTCATGGCTCGACTTACGGGTGTTTCTCCCGCTCCTTTCCTGGCGGTCGGAAGTGACCGTGGCGCCGCGTCTAGGAGCGGGCGGTCGCGCGCTTGTGCCGCGGCGAAGGATTTGTTGTTTCCATTGTTGCAGTGCAAAAACCGGCCGGTTCCGGCCGATCGCGAAGGGCACGGGCCGGCTCGCGCGGGATCGTTCCGCCCCCACGTCCGTTTCCCTCTCCGGGCGAGAGCCGCCCATGTGCTTTGCGTAGGAGGCCGATCATGCCGGCAAGAATTTGTGCGATCCTTCTCGTCGCCCTGGCCGCGGCGGCGCCCGCCGCCGCCCAGGATTACGACCGCCGAAGCCGGGCCGAGCGGGTCGCCGACGACATCGCCCGCCAGGTCGAGGCCGCCGCCGGCGCCATCGGCGCCGTCACCGACTCGGTCCACCGCAGCGTCGACACGGTGCGATTCCGGGGCGCCGAGCGCTTCGCGGTCGAGCGCTGCGCGCCTTATGTCGCGCGCTACGGCCGGATGCGCGTCGACGACGTGCGCCCCTACAAGCGCGGCCGCTGGCGGGTCTACGGAACCGTCGGAGGCGCCGCCATCGCCGATTCGAACGGCTGGCGCCGCGGCTACGTCCCCCGCGCCTTCACCTGCACCGTGCGCCAGGACGGCCGGGTCAAGCTCAAGACGAAGAAGCTGCGCCGCTACTGAGCTTGGGGACAGTCACTAGTGACTGTCCCTTTGACGCCCCGGGGACAGTCACTCGTGACTGTCCCCTCAGAAGGATCTGATCCGAGGCTCCGCCTGCCGCTTCACGAGCAGCTCCGTCATCGCCCACACCATCGCGTCGGCCCGGTCGGGGCTCCGCCCCGGCCCCTGATAGCCGCCGCCATAGGTCAGCCCCGCCAGCTCGTCCTCGAGCTCCGGAAAGCGGCCGGCGAACTTCGCCTTGCCGCTCTCGAACAATACCGCCACCGGCTCCGCCCGCGCCGACTTGCCGTCCGACGCATGGACCAGAGTCACCGGAAGCCCGACATTCGCGCCGCGAAGTACCGTCTCGACCATCTCCCCGCCATTGTTCTTCTCCGCCACCACCCGGCTCGCCCCGAAAGCCTCTGCCGCGCCCGCGGCCTTGAGCGCCCACCCTTCCGGCGACAGTCCCGCGACGCTCAAATCCGCAAGCACGTGGCCGACCCCATTGGCCAGGCCGCAGACCACGATTCCGCAGGCATCCCCGTGCGCGGAAGCCGGCGGATCGACCCCGATTACGACACGGCTATAGGATTCCCTGGGCAGAATGACGCCTTGCCGCGAACGCTCGATCAGCTCGCGCGGCCACAGCGACCCCTCGACATCCTCGAGCAGCACGCCCTCGAGCTCCTGCCGCCCGAACCGGGTCCCGGCATGCGCCGCCACCTCGGAAGCGATGAAATCGTCCGACGAATGCGGGTTGGCCCAGCTCGGACCGCCCGTCGTCGCGGTCCGGGGCTCGGCGAGAATCCGCTTCAGCGCCGCCACCCCGCGCGGGGTCGTCGTCACCAGCGCCCTCGGCCGATCCCCAAGCCTGAGGCCGAGCCGCAGGTTCCGCCACGCCGCCTCGCCATGCCGCCACTTCGCCAGCTCGTCGCACCAGGCGATATGATGCTCGGGCCCGCGAAGCCCCTCCGGATTGGCCGCCGAATAGAGGAAGGCCTGCGCTCCGGAGGCGAAGACCAGCCGCCGCCGGCTCGGCTCCCAGACCATCGCACACCTCTCCTCGAACCGGGCCACCGCGAGCAGCCCGCTACGCCCCTCGACCATGACGTTGCGAGCCTCCTCCGCGGTCGCCGCGACCAGGGCGATCGAAACGTCCGGATGCTCCCGGGCAAAGGCGGAAACCCACTCCG
Organism: Allosphingosinicella sp.; assembly: GCA_030146745.1. The sequence continues at coordinate 4,416 of JASLBD010000415.1, forward strand.
CCCCCGCCTTGGTCTTCCCGAACCCGCGCCCGGCCAGCACCGTCCAGGTCCGCCAGTCCCCCGCGGGCGCCATCTGCCCCTGGTGCGCCCACGAAGCCCAATGCCCCTCCAGCACCCGCCGCTCCGCCTCGGTGAGGCTGGAGAGCACGACCCGAAGCTCCTCTTCATCGAGCGCCTCCAGCGCCCGCACCGCATGATGTTCCATGCGATTCCTCCCTCGCTGCAATTGGGGACAGTCACCCGGGACAGTCACT
>JASLBD010000425.1 GCA_030146745.1 Allosphingosinicella sp.
TCGGTGGTGTGGGCGTGGAAGAAGAAGCGGCCGCCGTCGCCCTCCTTGAACTTCAGCGCCTCCGCCTCGGCCGGGTCGACATGGCCCTTCATCGCCCGGATCCAGCCGCGCTGGGACATGATCACCGTGATCGGCTCGCGCTCGATCATCGCCTCGAGCGGAATCTCGCGGGCGGGAGCCGCCTCCTCGATCAGGGTGCGGCGGCGGCCGAGCCCGGTGGCCGGGCCGTAGCGGTCGCGAAGCGCGGTCAGGTCCTTCACCAGGCGCCTGCGCTGCAGCTTCGGGTCGTTGACCAGGGCTTCGAGGCCCCGCCGCTCGGCGATGAGCTTGTCCCGCTCGCCCCTGAGCTGCATCTCCTCGAGCCTGCGCAGCGAACGCAGGCGCATGTTGAGGATGGCCTCGGCCTGGCGGTCGCCCAGCTCGAACTCGGCGATCATCACCGGCTTGGGCTCGTCCTCGGTGCGGATGATCTCGATCACGCGGTCGAGGTTGAGAAAGGCGATGATATAGCCTTCGAGCAGCTCGAGCCGGTCGTCGATCTTGCCGATCCGGTATTGCGACCGCCGCATCAGGACGCTGAACTGATGCGCGATCCAAGCCGAGAGGACCTCCTTGAGGCCCATCACCCGGGGCGTCCGGTCGGAGTCGAGCACGTTCATGTTGAGCGGCACGCGGACCTCGAGATCGGTGAGCCGGAACAGGCTCTCCTTCAGGAGCTGCGGATCGATGGTCCGGCTGCGCGGCTCGATGACGATGCGGATCTGCGCGTCCGATTCGTCGCGGACGTCGGCGAGGATGGGCAATTTCTTGTCGGAGATCAGGGCCGCGATCTGCTCGATCAGCTTGTTCTTGGGCACCTGATAGGGGATTTCGGAGATGACCAGCTGCCACATGCCCTGCGGCAGCTTTTCGATTCCGGTCGATTCCCAATTGGATTCGGAATCCCTTCCGGTCGAGAAGCGGCCGCGGACTCGAAAGGCGCCGCGTCCTGTCGCATAGGCCGCGGCGATGACCTCGGGGCTGTCGACCAGCACTCCGCCGGTCGGGAAATCGGGTCCCTGCACCTTCTCCATCAGAGCGGCATGATCGGCCTTGGGATCCTTGATCAGGACGACGGCCGCGTCGACGATCTCGGCGAGGTTATGGGGCGGGATCGAGGTCGCCATTCCGACGGCGATTCCGCTGGCGCCGTTGGCGAGAAGGTTCGGGAACAGGCCCGGAAAGACCTCGGGCTCCTCCTCCTCGCCATTGTAGGTGGGGCGATAGTCTACCGTGCCTTCGTCGAGCCCGGCCATCAATTCGATCGCGGCCGGGGTCAGCCTGGCTTCGGTGTAGCGATAGGCAGCGGCGTTATCGCCGTCGATATTGCCGAAATTGCCCTGCCCGTCGACGAGCGGATAGCGGAGCGAGAAATCCTGGGCGAGGCGGACCATCGCGTCATAGACCGACTGGTCGCCGTGCGGGTGGTATTTGCCGATCGTGTCGCCGACCACCCGGGCGCATTTCTTGTATCCCGCCGCCGGATCGAGGCGGAGCAGGCGCATCGCCCACAAGAGACGCCGGTGGACCGGCTTCAGCCCGTCCCGCACGTCCGGCAGCGAGCGCGCCGTGATCGTGGAGAGGGCGTAGACGAGGTAGCGCTGCGAGAGCGCGTCCTCGAAACGGTGGTTCTGGATCGGATCGATATCGTTGACGGCGTCGGACATGGCGGACCGATAGCAGCGGGATTCGGCAGATGCGACATCCGTGTTGCGGCTTCTCTACCAATAAGATAATGTTACATGAAACCGGCGGAAGACCGGGTCCTGAACCTGAGGAGAGAAGGATGCGCAAGGCAATCTGTTTGAGCCTCCTGCTGGCCACCGCCGCCTGCAGCGGCGGAGGCGGCAATGAAGATCGCGGCACCCCCGAGATGCGGGAGGAGACGCAGACTTTCGAAGCCGGCGAAAGTGCCCCGGTGTCGGCGGACGCAACCGCCGGCCGGTCCCCGCGGCCGCCCGGAGTCGCCCCGACCGCGGCGCCGGGAGTGGCGTTCAACTATCGCTACGCCTTCCGGCTGCCCGCCGAGAATATCGGCCGGGTCCAGGAAGAGCATGCCCAGACCTGCGAGAAGCTGGGCGTCGAGCGCTGCCGGATCACGGCGATGAACTATCGCGACGACGGCGACCGCGACGTCGAGGCGCAGCTCGCCTTCAAGCTCGACCCGGCCCTCGCCCGCGCCTTCGGCCGGGACGGGATCAACGCGGTCACCAGGGCCGAAGGCGAATTGCTCCAGGCCGCGATCACCGGAACCGACGTCGGCAGCGAGATCGCGGCCGCGACCCGGGTCCAGGCCCAGCAGGCAGACGAAGTGCGGCGGATCGAGCAGCAGCTCGCCCGCCCGGGGCTCAGCTCCGCGGAACGCGTGGAGCTCCAGCAGCAGCTTCAGGCGCTTCGCGACTCGATCCGAGCCGGCCAGTCCGAACAGACCGGACGGCGCCAGTTGCTGGCGAATACGCCGGTGACCTTCGACTACAAGGCCGGCAAGACCGGCACCCGGCTCGAGCGCGCGGTCGCCGACGCGGCGGACAATTTCGCCGGCGCCGGGATCACCGCCCTGATCGTGCTGGTGACGTTGCTGCCCTGGCTCGTCCTCGTGCTTCTGCTCTGGCTGCTGTGGCGCTGGCTCAACCGGCGCTTCGGGCTCACCGGCCGTTATCCGGAGCCGAGCGAGCCGGCCGAGACTAGCCCTCGGGAGGCCTGAACGCGTCCGCCGGGGCCGTCTCGGCCTCGGCGGCCATCTCCCCGAGCAGCCAGTCGCGGAAGGCCCGGATCTTGGCCCGGCCGCGCTTCTGATCGGGATAGACCAGCCAGACGGCCGGGCCGCTGACGACGACCAGGTCGAAGGGCTGGACGAGCCGTCCGGCCGCGAGCTCGCCCCGCCAGTAAAGCGGGGTGAGCAGGCCGACGCCGTGGCCGGCGAGCGCGGCATTGCCCTCGAGCGCCTGCGAATCGAGGCGGATGCCCTGCCGCGGCGGCTCGCTCTCCAGGGCGACTCCGGCCGCCTCGAGCCACTGCTTCCACCACCAGTCGTGCGCGTTGAGCCGGGGGACCCGAAGCAGGTCCCCGGCCCGCTCGAGCCGGTGGCGGTCGCGGAAGTCGGGGGTACAGAGCGGAGTGGAATAGAGACAGAAGAGGAAATGCTGCCTCAGGCCAGGCCAGGGGCCGCTCCCCATCCGCACCGCCACGTCGACATCGTCGCGGGCGAAGTCGGTCATGGCGTTTGAGGTGAGAAGCCGTACCGCCAGCTCCGGCCGCGCGATCTGGAAGCCGCCGAGCCGGGAGGAGAGCCAGTTCGACGCGAAAGTCTGGGCGGTGCTGATGGTGAGCACGCTCTCATCCTCGTCGACCAGGCCCGAGAAGCCTTCGGACAGCCGGTCGAACGCGTCCGACACGACCGGGGCCAGCCGGCGCCCGGCCTCGCTCAGGGTCACCCGGCGCCTGGAGCGGACGAACAAAGGCACTCCGAGCCGCTCCTCGAGCAGCCGGATCTGGTAGCTGACCGCCGCCTGCGTCATTCCGAGCTCGCCCGCCGCGAGGGTGAAATTCTCGTGCCGGGCGGCCGCCTCGAAAACCCGGACGGAAGGCAGAGGCGGGAGGTGGCGCATGCGCAAGATGATAAGTCCAGCTTATCACCTGCGTCCAGCCTTTAGTTGGACGGTGCGGCGGCCCTGCTCCTATCTCGCTCCCACGACGCGCCGCATTGGGCGGCCATCGATTGAAGGAGTGATAAAATGCGCGACGAGATCGACAGCCGCATCTGGGCCGATCACGGCCATGCCTTTGCCGGGGATCTGGCGAAATTCCTCGCCAATATCGGAGCGGGGTTCAGGCGCCTCAACGAGATCCGGTTCGACGCGCCGTGGAAGCGCGACGCCCGCGGTCCCGGGCACGCCTGAGCTCCGGCCCGACCGAAGGAGACGTGAGATGAGCGACCTCACCCCCCGACCTGCCCGCCTCCTCCTCGCTTTCGCTCTGACCCTCTCGGGGGTGACCTTGGCCGCCACAGG
>JASLBD010000467.1 GCA_030146745.1 Allosphingosinicella sp.
GGCGGCGGAGGAGGACCGGCCGCTGATCGAGGCGGCGGCCGAGGCGCTCGCCGAGCTCGACTGGAGCGAAGCGCCCTGGCCGCAGCTCGTCTCGCTGCTCAAGGCGCGGAGCGGCCGGACCGGCAAGGCGCTGTTCCGTCCGCTCCGGCTGGTCCTGACCGGGCGGGAAAGCGGGCCGGAGATGGCGGCCCTGCTGCCGCTGATCGGGCCCGACGAGGCGCTTGCCCGACTCCGCGCCGCTCTTTGAAACCGGCCCCCGGCCGACCCGCCAAAAAGACACAAAAGACCCGCATGTCGGCCCCGAAAATCCTTTGTTTTCAGTAGAATCTCAGGTTCACGGCCGGCGCCCGGCATCAGCCGCGATCCCCAATCTCGTCCTGCACATGTCAAAGAGCGTGCGGAACATAGCACGAACATAGTTTTCATTCAAGGACGAGACGGTCTCGGAACTTTCCCGCTTGTGTGACATTGTAACATGATGTTATGAGATAATGTCTCATGAGTCGCACAGCGGCCGAAGCAGGAGAGAGGCCATGATGGAAGGAGCTTTCTACCAGCCGAAGAAGACCAGCCGCACCGCGCTTGCCGTCGTCGTGTTGATGCACGGCGCCGCGCTCACCGCGCTCGCGCTGGCCAAGCAGGATGTGATCGTCGAGGCGATCACGCGCACCAAGGTGTATAACGTCCCGCCGATCGAGCCCCCGCCCCCGGTGCCGCCCGAGCCCGTGGCGAAGGCCCAGACTCCGCCGCCGCCGTCGGTGATGACCCATGTTCCGCCGATCGTCCCGCCGCCGCCCATGGAGAGGTTGGCCGAGTCGACTCCGCTGCCGCCGGTCCAGCCGGCCATCATTCCGCCGCAGGTGCGCCAGATCGTGCCGCCGACGGTCGATCCGCCCGCCCCGCCGAAGGCGAAGAAGGTGGAGCCGGCTCGGGCCAGGGCCAATCTCGCCTCCTACGTCTCGGACGAGGATTATCCTTCGAGCGCGGCCCGCAACGAGGAGTCGGGAACGACTCGCTTCAAACTCGCCGTCGGCCCGGACGGCCGGGTGAAGGAGTGCACCGTAACGAGCTCGAGCGGCTCCTCGGCGCTCGACTCGACCACCTGCAGGCTGATGAAGCAGCGCGCCAGGTTCACGCCGGCGCGGGACAGCGACGGCAAGCCGACGGGCGACACCGTCGCCAACGCGATCCGCTGGGTGCTTCCGGCCGACTGACCGGGGCTGGCGGGGGAGAGGCGGAGCGACTATCTTGGCGCCATGCCGCTTCCCCGTCCCTCCTCGCCGCGCGCGCTCTGGGCCGATCTCCGCGCCTTCACCGCCGAGCGCCGTCCGCACCAGTGGATCGCCGCTGGGCTCGCCATCGCCATGCCGATCGCGATCATCTTCCTGTTCGTGGTCGACGGCCGGACCAACATCCTTCCCGGCCCGCAGCTCATCTATGTCGAGAGCTGGCCCGCCAACCGTACCGACGAGCAGATCAAGGCTCAGCAGAAGATCGACCAGGCGTGGCGCGACAAGGCGCTCAAGGAGCGCCAGGAGATGTTCAAGAAGCACGACGAGCAACTGGAGCGGCTCGGGCTTTGACGCCGGACGAGCGCTGGATGGGCGCGGCCGTCGCGCTCGGCGAACGCGGCCGCGGCAATACCGCCCCAAATCCCAATGTCGGCTGCGTGATCGTCAAGGGCGGCGTCGTGCTCGGCCGCGGCTGGACCCAGCCCGGCGGCCGGCCCCACGCCGAGGCGATGGCCCTGGCCGAGGCGGGCGAGGCCGCGCGCGGCGCCACCGCCTATGTCACCCTGGAGCCGTGCTGCCACCTGAGCGAACGCGGTCCCGCCTGCGCCGACCTGCTCGCGGAGGCGGGAGTGGCTCGGATCGTGGCGGCGCTCGAGGATCCGGACCCGCGAATGGCCGGCGGCGGCTTCGAGCGTCTGCGGGCCGCCGGGATCGAGGTCGAGACAGGACCCGGTGCCGAGGAAGCGGCGCGCTCGATGGCGGGCTTCCTCACCCGGGTGCGGCTGGGCCGGCCGTTCATTACCCTGAAGCTGGCCATGTCGCTCGACGGCAAGATCGCCCTGCCCTCCGGCGAGAGCCGCTGGATCACCGGCGAGGACGCCCGCGCCCACGTCCACCTCGAGCGGGCGCGCTCCGACATGATCCTGGTCGGCCGCGGCACCTACGAACGCGACCGGCCGAAGCTCGACGTGCGGCTGCCGGGGCTGGAGGAGCGCTCGCCGCGCCGGGCGCTTCTGACCCGGGGGGAAGCCGTCGAGGGGTGGGCGCGGCTGGGGGCGCCGGAGGAGGTGTTCGGCCTCGAGGGCGTCAACGACCTTCTGATCGAGGGCGGCTCGGCAACCGCTTCGGCCTTCCTCGCCGCCGATCTCGTCGACCGGATGCTCATCTACCGGGCGCCGATCCTGATCGGCGACGGCAAGTCCTCGGTCGGCTACATCGGCCTCACCGACCTCGCCGACGCCCATCGCCGCTGGACCCTCGCCGACAGCCGGATGCTTGGCATCGACCGGCTCGAAGTCTACGAGCGCCAGCGGGACTGATCGAAACCCGTTCGCCCTGAGCCTGTCGAAGGGCCTTCTTTCTTTCCGACCCGGACCGAAAGCGAGGGCTTCCACAGG
>JASLBD010000026.1 GCA_030146745.1 Allosphingosinicella sp.
CGGCTCGAAGGCTCCAAGGGCTTCACCAAGGATCTGTGCGCCCGCCACGGCATTCCCACCGCGCGCTTCGTCCGGGCCTCAGACAGGCTCGCCGCCGAGGCCGCGCTGGAGGATTTCACCGCGCCGCTCGTGGTCAAGGCCGACGGCCTCGCCGCCGGCAAGGGCGTCGTCATCTGCGCGACCCGGGAGGAAGCGAAGGCGGCGCTCGACACGATGTTCGACGGCAGCTTCGGGGAGGCCGGCAGCGCGATCGTCATCGAGGAGTTCCTCGAAGGGGAGGAAGCGAGCTTCTTCGCGCTCACCGACGGCACCGCGGTGGTGCCGTTCGGCTCGGCCCAGGACCACAAGCGCGTCGGCGAGGGCGATACCGGCCCGAACACCGGCGGAATGGGCGCCTACAGCCCGGCGGCGGTCCTGACCCCCGAGCTGGAGGCGCGGGCGATGGACGAGATCGTCCGCCCCACCGTCGAAGCCCTCGCCGCCGCGGGTACGCCTTATTCGGGAATCCTCTATGCGGGCCTGATGCTGACGGCCGAAGGCCCCAAGTTGATCGAATATAACGTTCGCTTCGGCGATCCCGAATGCCAGGTGCTGATGATGCGGCTCGAAAGCGACCTGCTGGAGCTGATGTGCGCCGTCGCCCGCGGCCGCCTCGCCGACTCCGAGCCGCCCCGCTTCTCGGCCGGGGCGGCCCTGACCGTGGTGATGGCGGCCAAGGGCTATCCGGGCACGCCCGAGACGGGCGGAGCGATCGAGGGGCTCGACGGGGCCGGCGGGGATGGCGTCAGGGTCTTCCACGCCGGCACGGCGCTCGACGGCGGCCGGCTGGTGGCGCGCGGCGGCCGGGTGCTCAACGTCACCGCCGCCGGAGCGTCGGTCGCCGAGGCGCGCGACCGGGCTTATCGGGCGGTGGGGCGGATCGGCTTTCCGTCCGGCTTCTGCCGAAGCGACATCGGCTGGCGGGAGATCGCTCGCGCCGGCGGGAGCGGCTGATGGCGGCGGCGCCCGATTTCGCGGCGATCGCCGCGGACGCGACCTGGCTTCCCAACCGGTACGACGAAAGCCAGGACCTGATCCACTTCGTCCGGCTGACGCGCGAGCAGCACCGCGCCGTCACCTTCATCACCGACGAATATATCCCCGCCGGCGCGCCGAGGCTCGTGCTCAGGCGAAGCGACGTCGCCGCCGCGGCCGGGCCGCCCGCGCCGATGCACTTCGTCTTCCATTCGGCTTATTGCTGCTCGACCGTGCTGGCACGGGCGTTCGACATCGAAACCGTGTCGATGGGCCTCAAAGAACCCTTGATTCTCAATGACATGGTAGGCTGGAGACGCCGCGGCGCGGACCCCGGTCGACTGGGTGCAATACTGGACGTCGTCCTGACCTTGCTCGCCCGGCCCTTCGCTCCCGGCGAGGCCGTCGTGGTGAAACCCTCCAACGTCCTGAACGGCATCGCCCCGGTCTTGCTCGGGCTCAGGCCGCGGTCCAGCGCGGTCCTGCTCTACGCGCCGCTGCCCGATTTCCTGCGCTCGATCGCGCGCAAGGGATTGTGGGGACGGCGCTGGGTTCGCGAGCTGTTCATCGGCCAGTTGCGCGACGGGATGGTCGATCTCGGCCTCGGCGAGCAGCATTATCTCGACCTCACCGACCTTCAGGTCGCGGCGGCGGGCTGGCTGGCGCAGCATGACGCCTTCGCCCGCCTCGTCGGGCGGTTCGGGCCGGCTCGGGTCCGGACGCTCGACAGCGGCACATTGATGGCCCGGCCGGCCGAGGCGATGGCGGCGCTTTCCGAACTGTTCGGCCTCGGCCTCGACGACGAGGCGATCGGACGGGTCCTCGCCGGGCCGGCCTTCACCAGCCATTCCAAGTCCAATGCCGGCTTCAGCGCCGCCGACCGCCTCGCCGAGCAGCGCGACGCCGCCGAGACCCATGCGGACGAGATCGGCAAGGTCGCCGTCTGGGCCGAAGCGGTCGCGGCGGCCGCCGGCCTGTCGATGCAGCTGAAGGCGCCGTTGCTGTAATCGGTGCCAGGCACCGATCCACGTTGCCGGCTCGCCGGCCCGGGCGATTCCGACTCAATTGCTTGCACGGCGCGCCATTTCGGGAAAAGGGAGGGTCATGCCACCCGTCCTCAAAGCGACCATCGGTCTCCTCCTGGCGCTCGCCGCGGCGTGGCTCTGGCACGCGCCGCTCGGCTACGGCGAACGGCTGATCGACCGCCTCGAGGCCGAGGCCAGGCGGGAAGTGGCGAAAGCGGAGCTGCCCGGCATAAAGGTGAACCTCTCGCGCAGACCGCTCGCCCGGGCCGCGACCCTGAGCGGACCCGCCAACGATCTGCAGCGCGAGGGCCTCGGCAGCCAGAAGGGCGTCGCCGACTATGCCCGCAACGTCGAGGGCATTTCGGGCGTGCGCTGGGCCGACGAGCCCGGTTCCGGGCGAAGGGTCATGCCGCTTCTCCTCGAGACCCTGGCGCTCGCCGCGCTCGCCTATCTTATCGGCCTCGGCCTCGGCTGGCTCCTCTGGGGTCGCCGGCGCGAGCGCTTCGACTGACACGAAGAAGGACCTGATCGAATATGTGGACCGTCGCCCAAGACTATCTCATCCTGATCGTCGTCGCCCTGCTGATCGGCCTCGCGGTCGCGCTCTGGGCCTTCCGCCGGAGCGGTAGCCGGGCGAACCTCACTTCGGACCGTCGCACCGACGGCCCGGAGGGCAACGGCCTTCAGGACGAGTTCGCGGCCGCCACCCAGGACGTCGCCGGCGAGATATTGGGAGTCGACGCCCATCCCGACATCCCCGGCCCGAGCGGACCGCCGGACAACCTCCGCCTCCTGAAGGGCGTTGGGCCGAAGCTGGCCGCGCAGTTGAACGAATTCGGGATCATCCGCTTCGACCAGCTCGCCGGCCTGACCGAGACCGAGGTCGCACTGCTCGACAAGCGGATGGGCGCCTTCGAAGGCCGGATCGCCCGCGACCGGCTGGTCGAGCAGGCCTGCTATCTGGAGCGCGGCGACAAGGACGGCTTCGAGGCGAAGTTCGGGAAATTGGGCGGCTGATCGATTGCCTCCCCGTCCGGCGATGGGGAGGCCACTAGCCCCCCCGCCTTTTCCTCACCACTTCGCTGGCAAGCAATTTGTCGATCTTGAATCCGTCCATGTCGACGATCTCGAACTGCCAGCCGCCATGGGTGAAGCGCTCGCCCACCTCGGGAATGTGCTTCAGGACCGAAAGGGCGAAGCCGGCCGTCGTCGCATAGTCGCGGTCCTCGGGCAGGCCGATTCCCAGCCGGTCGGACAAGGCGTCGGCGGAAAGCGAGCCCGACACCCACCAGCTGCCGTCCTCGCGCTCGACCAAAGGCGCTTCCGGCCCGCCCTCGAAGCCCCCCGCGAGCACCCCGGAGATGGCGTTGAGCAGATCGGCCGAGGTCACGATTCCCTCGAAATGGCCGTATTCGTCATGGACGAAGGCCATCCGGGTCTCGCTTCCGCGAAGCACGGCGAGCGCGTCCATCGCATCCATCTGGTCCGGGACGACGGGAGCCTCGCGGCTGAGCGCGCGCAGGTCGAGCGGACGCCCTTCGATGAGGGCGGAGACGAGATCGCGGGCCTGGACGATCCCGATCAGCCTGTCGACCGAGCCGTCCGCCACCGGGATCCGGCTGTGGGGGATCCCGACCAGGGCCTGGCGAATCTCCTCGGCATCGGCCTGGGCGTCGATCCAGTCGACGTCGGTGCGGGGGGTCATCACCTCGCGGGTAGGACGGTCCGCGAGCCGGACCACGCCCGAGATGATCGCACGCTCATATTCCTCGAGCACTCCGGCGTGATGCGCCTCCGCGACCACCAGATGCAGCTCCTCCGCGGTGACCTTGTCGGCATTGTCGCGCCGCATCCTGAGCAGGTGGAAGATGAGAGCGCTGGTCCGGTCGAGCAGCCATACGAGAGGCGCCGCCGCCTTTGAGGCCCACAGCATCGGCGGCGCGATGACGGCGGCGATCGACTCGGGCGAACGCAGCGCGAACTGCTTGGGCACCAGTTCGCCGATCACCAGCGAGGCGTAGGTGGTGACGAGGATGACGAAGACGAAGCCGAGGGTCGCCGCCGTTTCCGGAGCGAGCCCGAGCGGCGCGAGGCGAGCGCCTACCGGCCCGCCGAGGCTGGCGCCCGAATAGGCGCCCGCGAGGATCCCGATCAGGGTGATTCCGATCTGCACCGTGGAAAGGAAGCGGCCGGGATCGGAAGCGAGGTCGAGCGCCGTCCCGGCGCCCCACCGGCCGGACTTGGCCATCGCATTGAGCCTCGGCTTGCGCGACGAGACGATCGCCATCTCCGCCATCGCGAACACGCCGTTGAGCGCGATCAGCATCAGGATGATGACGACGTCGAACCATGGGAATGGCGGCAAGGGGGGGGCGGGCGGCATGGCGCCCACGGCTCTTAGCCGGGAAGCTTTCGCCGCCACAAGCGGTTCGTCGGGCGGAATGATCGGAACAAGCGCCATCCAACATGGGTTAGTCTTCTATCCAATCACCCCTTCACCGGGAAAGGAATGTGTATGCGTCTCCAGAATCGCCTTCTGGGCGCGGCCGCGGCCGTCGCCCTTCTCTCCACCACCGCCTGTACGACCAACGCCGAGGGCGAG
>JASLBD010000098.1 GCA_030146745.1 Allosphingosinicella sp.
TCATGCTCGGGATCGGCGTCGACCTCCCGGGCGCGGCTCTCGCGCCGCTGGGTGCGCTTCTCGAACACCATTTCGAGGGCGATGAGGAACAGCATGATCCCGCCCGCGATCCGGAAGGCGGCGAGGCTGATCCCGAGAGTCCTCAGCAGATCCTCGCCGAGGAGGCCGAAGAAGAGGAGGATTCCGGCGGCGATGGCGGAAGCGCGAAGCGCCATCGACCGGCGCTGCGCGGCGGTGGCCTCGCGCGTCAGCCCGGCGAAGATCGGAGCGCAGCCGGGGGGGTCGATCACCACCAGGAAGGTGACGAAAGCGGAGAGGAAGAGCTCGATCATGATGCGGCGCGGCCTCGGATACCCTCTCCCGTTATCGGGGGAGAGGAATTGAAAGGCGCGAGCCGCCTCACAGCCCTTCCGGGGGCGGCAGGCCGGCGCGGGCATGCGCCGCCACCAGCGTGTTGCGCAGGAGCACGGCGATGGTCATCGGGCCGACTCCGCCCGGAACCGGCGTGATCGCGGCGGCGACTTGGGACGCGCTCTCGAAATCGACGTCGCCGACGAGCCGGTCCTTGCCGCCCTCGTCGCCGGGCACGCGGTTGATGCCGACGTCGATCACGGTGGCGCCCGGCTTCAGCCAGTCGCCGCGGATCATTTCCGGCCGCCCGACCGCGGCGACGACGATGTCGGCGCGCCGGACCACCCCGGCCAGGTCGCGGGTCCGGCTGTGGGCGAGGGTGATTGTGCAATTCTCGGCCAGAAGCAATTGCGCCATCGGCTTGCCGACGATGTTGGAGCGCCCGATCACCACCGCCTCGAGGCCGGAAAGGTCGCCGAGCCGGTCCTTGAGCAGCATCAGGCAGCCGAGCGGAGTGCAGGGCACCAGCCCCTCCTCGCCGACGGCCAGCCGCCCGGCATTGATCGGGTGGAAGCCGTCGACGTCCTTGGCGGGGTCGATCGCCTCGATCACCGCCTTGTCGTCGATCCCGGCGGGGAGCGGCAGCTGGACGAGGATCCCGTCCACCGCCTCGTCCTCGTTGAGCTGGTCGACCAGCGCCAGAAGCTCCTCCTGCGAGATGCTGTCGGGAAGGCGATGCTCGAAGCTGGCCATGCCGGCCTCGCCGGTCGCCCGGCCCTTGGAGCGGACATAGACCCGGCTCGCCGGGTCCTCGCCGACCAGGACCACGGCCAGGCCGGGCGCCCGGCCGGCGGCGGCGGCGAAGGCGGGGACCGCCTCGGCGACGCGCTCGCGCAGCCGCGCGGCGAAGGCGCGGCCGTCGATGCGCGCCGCGCTCACCGGTAGCTCATCGCGACGTCGAGCGCGACTCCGCGCAGCAGCCGGTCGAGGATCAGCAGGACGATGAGAACGACCATCGGGCTGAAATCGAGCCCGCCGAAATCGGGCAGGACCTTGCGGATCGGCCGGTAGACGGGCTCGAGGAAGCGGTCGAGGCCGCGCATCAGCCCGCGGACGAAATCGTTGTAGGTGTTGATGACGTTGAAGGCGACCAGCCAGCTCAGGATCATCTGGATGACGATGATCCACCAGATCACCGTCAGCAGGATCAGCACTATCTGGATGAGGGCCAGCAACATCGATCAGTCTCCAGAGGTCGGTCCCCCGGCGATGTAGGGAAGGGCCGGGTTGGGGGCAATGGCGGAGGGTCCGAACCCGACGGCACGCGAAGTTCACGATTCACCCGGAAAAATTTCACTGTGACCTTTCGCCCCCCGCTCGGGCCGGGCCAAGCAGACGGCCGGGAAATGCCACAATCGATCTTCCGCCAAACCATGCTGAACACGAGCCAGGGATCCAGCTCCAATAGAACATAAAAGGAACAACAAAGGAAATGGTTTTTGAGGCCCAGCCCGGCTAGGCAGGCACGATGATCGTCCTCGCCTTGCTCGCCGCCGCCGCGACGCCTCAACCCACCGGGCTCAAGACCTTCCAGGACTGGACCGTCGGTTGCGACAACGGCCGCGCCTGCCACGGCGTGGCGCTGGTGCCCGAGCCCTGGCAGGACGGCGCCCTGACGATGAGCGTGAGACGAGGGCCGGAAGCAGGGGCGCAGCCGGTCATCGCCTTCGATCCCGGTTCCGACAGCGACGCCGTGGCCCTGAGCGCCGACGGCAAGAGGCTCCCGGTGCGGCTGGTCGGCGCCGAAGGCGAGACCCGGGTGGCGCCGGCCGACACCGCGGCGGTGATCGCCGCTCTTCGCTCGGCCGGGCAGCTGCGCCTGTACGGAGCCGACGGCAAGCTCCTGGGAACGGTCTCGCTCAAGGGCGCGAGCGCCGCCCTGCTCTACATGGACGAGCGGCAGCGCCGGGTGGGCAGCGCCACCGCATTGGTGCGACCGGGAAACCGCGCTCCGGACAATGCCTCGCCGCCGCCGCTGCCGGTCGTGGCGGCACCACCCATATCCTCGGCGAAGGCGCCGGCCATGTCCGCCGCGGCGCTTCACGCGCTGCGCAGGAAGCACGGCTGCACGCTCGACGAGGTCGGCGGCCCGGAGGAGGCCGAAACCGCCGCCCTGGGCGCCGGCGCGACCCTGCTTCTGCTCGCCTGCGGCTCGGGCGCCTATAATGTCAGCTACGTGCCCTTCATCGTCAGGCGCGGCGGCCGGACCGGGCTCGCGCCCTTCGACCATCGGCCCGGCTGGTGGGCGGAGGAGGGCAAGCCGATGCTGGTCAACGCCGCCTGGGACAAGGAACGCGGCCTCCTGACCAGCTTCGCCAAGGGCCGGGGCCTGGGCGACTGCGGCACCGACTCCGATTATGTCTGGGACGGCCGTGCCTTCCGCCTGGTCAAGCAGGCCGAGATGGACGAGTGCCGCGGCTCCCGCGACTACATCACGACCTGGCGGGCGCGGGTGGTGCGGAAGTAGCGAATCCGTCGCCCCAGCGGAGGCTGGGGCCCCGGCGGGTGAAGAGCACCGGCGCCTTTCACCCGCCGGGATCCCAGCCTTCGCTGGGATGACGGAATGCAATCAGGGCGCCGATCTTTCCGGCTCCGCCCGCGCCAGCACCAAAGCGAACCTCGCCTCCTCGTCCGTCCACTCCTCCACCGGGGTCCAGCCGCCCGCGAGCAGCAGCAGCCTCGCGTCGCGTTCGCCATATTTGTGGCTGTTCT
>JASLBD010000123.1 GCA_030146745.1 Allosphingosinicella sp.
GTTGGCGAACAGGGCCGTGGCGAGCGGCTGAAGGGCCAGGCCGACGCGGAACTTCCGAGCCATGTCGGCTTCGGAGCCATAGTCGAGATTGACCTGGATGGTGCAGGTCCGAAGCATCATGTCGAGGCCGAGGGTGCCGACCCGGGGCATGTGGCGGAGCATGATCCCGTAGCGGCCCTTGGGCATTCGCGGCAGCTCGTCGCGGCTCTTGTCGGGCCACATTCCGAGGCCGAGGAAGCCGAGGCCGAGCTTCTCGCCGACCTTCTTGACCTGGTCGAGATGGCGGCCCGCCTCGGCGCAGGTCTGGTGGAGGTTTTCCAGCGCGGCGCCCGAAAGCTCGAGCTGCCCGGCGGGCTCGAGGCTGACATTGCCGTCCTTGCCCGACAGCGCGATGACCTTGCCGCCCTCCTCGATCGGCTGCCAGCCGAACTCGGTCAGCTCCGCGAGCAGGTCGCGGATTCCGCCGGGCTCCTCGTAGGAGGGGGCGCGATGGTCGGAGCGGCGGTAGACGAACTTCTCATGCTCGGTTCCGATCCGCCAGGCGCTTTGCGGCTTCTCGCCGCGCACGAACGGGGCCAGCAGGTCCTCCCGGCTCTCGATCGGCGGGTCCACTCGGGAGGTTTCGGTCCGGGTCGTCATCGCCGCCCTCTAGCTGCGGCGGCGAAAACCCGCCAGCCTCTTTCCGTTGCCGAACGAAACCGGAATGGATCGGACCTCGCCTTGGCGAAAGCGTATCCCCGATCGGCATATACTGCGAACTGTCTGACCCGTCGCCGCGAACCAATTCAAACCCTTGGCTTTCGGTGCCTGGCACCGAACATGCTGGGATCGGATATAGGCTCGGTTGCCGCCGGCGGTAGCATCGGGTGCCTGGCGCCGCAAAGGCCGGGTGCCGAAGCTGCTCGAGGGCGGGGCGAGAGCGTTCCCCTCGTTCCGCCGGAGGCCGGAATGCACGAACCCGGGCAGAGAGAGTTCCGCGCCGGCGGGGCTCATGAGTCCGGGTCAGGCCCGGGCTGACGAACTCCAGTCGCCCGCCGCCCCCATCCATAGCGCCACCGCCGCCAGCGCCGCGGTATCGGCGCGCAGGATGCGGGGGCCGAGGCTGACCGGCCGGGCCTGGGGCAGGGCCCGTATCGCGGCCCGCTCCTCCTCGGTGAAGCCGCCTTCGGGGCCGATCAGGATCGCGGCGGGCCCGGCTGCCGGACGCAGCGGCTCGCCCCCGCCTTCGTCGGCGAAGTAGAGGATTCGCGCCTCCGGCCAGCCGGCGAGCAGCGCTCCGAGCTTTTGCGGCTCCGCCAGCTCGGCGAGCGAGGTGCGCTCGCACTGCTCGGCGGCCTCCACGATATGGGCCCGAAGCCGATCTAGGTTGAGCCGCTCGACGACGGTCCGGCGGGTGAGGACGGGGACCAGGCGGGCGACTCCGAGCTCGGTCGCCTTCTCGACCAGCCAGTCGATCCGGCCGCGCTTGATCGGGGCGAAGACCAGCCACAGGTCCGGGACCGGCTCGCGGCCGCGCAGGTGCCGGGTAACGGCGAGCGCGACCCGCTTCTTCCCGGCTTCGGCGATCTCGGCCAGCCATTCGCCGGTGCGGTCGTCGAACAGCTTGACCTGTGCGCCGGGACCGAGGCGGAGCACGTTGGCGAGATAGTTGGCGGGCGCGCCTTCCAGACTGAGGGTGGCATCCTGGATCAGGGGTCGATCCACGAACAGTCGCGGCAGGCTCGATGGAGGCCAGGCGGGGGTGGCGGGCAAGGTGAGGTGAATCCTCCAATCCGTTCGGGCTGAGCCTGTCGAAGCCCCTTCCTTCACCGAGAGCAAGAGGAGAATGGCCTTCGACCCCTGCTTTCGCAGGGGCAGGCAACCCCGGCCTTGAGCCGGGGTCAGGCCGAACGGTATGGGCAGCTGCATGGCCGAGCCTGCACACACCGACATCGTTCCCGACAGCGAACGCAGCGGCCTGATCGGCGCTTTGCCGGCGCCGCTCCGCCCTTACGCCTCCCTGATTCGGCTCGACCGGCCGATTGGCGCGTGGCTGCTCTTCTGGCCTTGCGCGTGGAGCGTGGCGCTGGCCGGCCTGGGGCCGAACGGCGCATTCCTGATCCTCTGGCTGGCGCTCGGCGCCTGGGCGATGCGCAGCGCGGGCTGCGTCTGGAACGACATCGTCGACCGGAACCTCGACTCGAAGGTGGAGCGCACCCGGCTGCGGCCGCTGGCGAGCGGGCGGGCGAGGCTGGGCGGGGCCTGGGCGCTGCTCGCCTTGCTCTGCCTGATCGGACTGACCGTTCTGCTTCAGCTTGGCCGGACCGCGCAGATCGTGGCGCTCGCCAGCCTCGCGCCGGTGGCCGCCTATCCGTTCATGAAGCGGATCACCTGGTGGCCCCAGGCCTGGCTTGGCCTCGTCTTCTCCTGGGGCGCGCTGGTCGGCTGGCCCGCGGTGCGCGGCGAGCTCGATCTCACCGCGTTCCTCCTCTGGGCCGGCTCGATCTTCTGGGTGATCGGCTACGACACGATCTATGCGCTCCAGGACCGCGAGGACGACGCCCTCGTCGGGGTGAAATCTTCCGCGCTCGCTCTCGGCCGGCACGTGCGGACGGGGGTGGCGGTCTGTTACGCGATCGCGCTGGCGCTTTGGGCGGTTGCTCTATGGCGGGTGCGGCCGGACGGGCTCGCCCTGGTCGCCTTGCTGCCGATGGCGGGGCACCTCGGCTGGCAGGTCGCCAGGCTCCACGCGGACGACGGCGGCGACGCACTGGCCAAGTTTCGCTCGAACCGGATCGCCGGCTTCATCCTCTTCCTCGCCTGCCTGGTCGTCGGCACCTCCTAGATTTCGGGGGCCATCCGCCCTAGGTGGAATGGATGCTGACCATCCAGGAAGCCGAGGCGCGCGCCGCCGCGCTTGTCGAGCGCGCCGCGCGGGCCGGCGCCGACGCCGCCGACGCCGTCTATTCCGCCAACGCCTCGACGTCGGTTCAGGTGCGGCTGGGCGAACTGGAGGACGTCTCCCGCCACGAGGCCGAAGCCGTCTCACTTCGATTCTTCGTCGGCAGCCGTTCGGCGAGCGTCTCCTCTTCCGACCTGTCCGACGAGGCGCTCGCCGCGCTCGTCGAACGCGCGGCGGCCATGGCCCGCGAGGCGCCCGAGGA
>JASLBD010000126.1 GCA_030146745.1 Allosphingosinicella sp.
ACGGCGACGCCCTCGTAATCGTGATAGGCGATTTCGTCGCGGATCAGCATCGCCGTCTGGGTGAGCGGCAGCAGCCCCTCATTATGGGCCGAGACGGCCTGGCCGTGGGGCGTGTGAAGGTGGATGACCGCCTGGGCGTCCTCGCGGGCCATGTGGATCGCCGAATGGATGGTGAAGCCGGCCGCATTGGTCATGAACGGCGTGTCGCCGACCGGATTGCCGTCCATGCCCACCTTGACCAAGCTCGAGGCGGTCACCTCCTCGAACATCAATTGGTACGGGTTGAGCAGGAAATGATGCTCCGGCCCCGGCACCCGGGCGGAAAGATGGGTGAAGATGAGGTCGTCCCAGCCGTAATGCGCGACCAGCCGGTAGGCGGCGGCGAGATCGACGCGGATCTTCCATTCCTCCGCGCTCACCTTGTCCTTGATCGGCGGGATATCGAGCGCCGCCAGCGGCGCCGAATCCGCCATGTTCGCCATTGCTTCGACTCTGCCCATCCTTCCGTTCTCCTAGCCGCAAGGTCCTATAGCGTCCGGATGCGCGGCCGCGAAGGCTTCGAGGCGGTTCGCCTCGGCATCGGCCCGCGCCAGGGTCGGATAATCGTCCAGCGGCACCTCGAACCGGCGCGCGTTGAACAGCTGCGGCACGAGGCAGATGTCGGCCAGGGTCGGCGCATCGCCGAACAGGAAGCGCCCGGCGCGCGGCGCCGCCATCGCCTCCAGCGCTCCGAGCCCCTCGCTCACCCAATGGCAATACCAGGCGTCGCGGGCCTCCTGCGGCTGGCCGAGCGGGCCGGACAGATATTTTAGGACCCGCAGGTTGTTGAGCGGATGGACGTCGCAGGCGACGGCCAGGGCCAGCGCCCGGACGTGGGCGGCGTCGCCGGGATCGGCGGGCACGAGCGGCGGCTCGGGACGGGTCGAGTCGAGATAGTCGACGATCGCGAGGCTCTGGACAAGGGTGCGGCCGTCGATCTCGAGCGCCGGTACCAGAGCTTGCGGGTTGATCGTCCGATAGCCCGCTTCCTTCTGCGCGCCTTCGAGCAGGTTGAGCGGCACGCTTTCGTAATCCACCCCCTTGAGGTTGAGCGCGATCCGCACCCGATAGCTCGCCGAGGAGCGGAAATAGTCGAACAGGCGCGGCTTCGTCATGGCCTGCACGCTAGCCCCGCCAGCCGCGCCGTCAATCATCCCTAAGCTTGCGCTCGCCCCGCCCGCCCGGTTACGGCGCAGGCCTCGACATCGGGAGCGTGCGACTTGGCTCAGGCGAAAGCGAAAAGGACGGTCTTTTCCGGCATCCAGCCGACCGGCGGGCTGCACCTGGGCAATTATATCGGCGCCGTCTCCCTTTGGGTGCGCGAGCAGGACAGGCACGACAACATCTTCTGCATAGTCGACCTTCACGCCCTGACCATCCCCGAGGCGATCGAGGCGGCGCGGCTCAGGTCCAACTGCCTCGACGTGGCGGCCCTCTATCTCGCGTGCGGGATCGATCCGGAGAAGTCGCTGGTCTTCATCCAGTCGCAGGTCCGCCAGCACGCGGAGCTCGCCTGGATCCTCAACTGCGTGACGCCGATGGGCTGGATGAACCGGATGACCCAGTTCAAGTCCAAATCGGGAGGCGCGGACAGCGTCGGGGTCGGCCTCTATTCCTATCCGATCCTCCAGGCCGCCGACATCCTCCTCTACCATACCGACCTCGTTCCCGTCGGCGAGGACCAGCGCCAGCATATCGAGATCACCCAGGATATCGCCCAGCGCTTCGGCCACCTGTTCGGCTACGAGTTCACCCGGCCCGAGATCATGGTCCAGAAGGTCGGCGCCCGGATCATGGGCCTCGACGATCCGGAGGCGAAGATGTCGAAGAGCGCCGACAGGCCCGGCCACGCCATCGGCCTGCTCGACCCGCCCAAGGCGATCCTCAAGAAGCTCAAATCGGCCAAGACGGACTCGCGAACCGCGGTCGACGCCTCGGACCTGTCGCCCGGGGTGAGGAACCTCGTCACCATCTACCACGCCTTCGCCGGCGGCAGCTGGGAGGAGGCACTGAAGCGCTTCGACGGACAGGGCTACGGCAACCTCAAGACCGGGGTCGCCGAAGCGGTGATCGCCGGCCTCGAGCCGATCCAGGCCCGCTTCGCCGAGATACGCGGCGACGAGGCCGGGCTCGTCGCCTTCCTCCGCCGCTCGGGCGAGGCCGCGGCCGAGCGGGCCGAGGCGACGATGAAGGACGTCCGCCAGGCGGTTGGCACCTGGTGAGGTTCCGCCTGCGACCTCTATCTCGCCCGAAGCGTGTCGATAGCAGCCTATTCGGCTCGTCATGCCGGACTTGAACCGGCATCCACCTGCCTTTCTCGTGCTCCCGGGCGCGAAGAAGGTGGATCCCGGATCAAGTCCGGGATGACGGTTCAAACTCGACGCTCAACGCTCTAGGCGACGGCCATGGATTTCGCCACCCGCGCCTGGAACCACAGCTTCCCTTTCGATCCGATCGTGAGGTCGCTGCTCGACACCGATTTCTACAAGCTGCTGATGCAGCAGTTCATCTGGGAGCATTATCCCAACGAGCGCGTGACCTGGCGCATGACCAATCGCACGAAATCGGTCAGGCTGGCCGAGGAGATCGAGCTCGGCGCGGTGCGCGAGCAGCTCGACCATGCCCGGAGCCTGCGCTTCACGCCGACCGAGATCGTCTACCTGCGCGGCCAGAGCTTCTACGGCCAGACCGGTATCTTCAAGCCCGGCTATCTCGACACGCTGCGCGCCTTCAAGCTGCCCGATTACGAGCTGTCGCGGACCGGGGACGGCCAGATCGAGCTTGTCTTCGACGGCCATTGGTGGGAGACGACGCTGTGGGAGATATATGCTCTCGCCATCGTCAACGAGCTGCGCTCGCGGGCGCTTCTCAAGGCGATGTCGAGGGGCCAGCTCGACATCCTCTACGCCCGGGCCAAGGTGAAGCTCTACGCCAAGCTCGAGCGGCTGAAGGCGCTCGACGGCCTCAACCTGTCGGATTTCGGCACCCGCCGCCGCCACGGCTTCCTGTGGCAGGAGCATTGCATCCTCACCGCGCGGGAGCTGCTCGGCGAGGGCTTCACCGGCACCTCGAACGTCTTCCTGGCGATGAAGCACGGCCTCGAGGCCAAGGGCACCAACGCGCACGAGCTTCCGATGGTCTTCGCCGCCCTCGCCCGCCAGCGTTTCCCCGGCGACGAGGAGGCCCTGCGCCAGTCGCAATACAAGGTGCTCCAGCAATGGCAGAACCAGTATAGCGGCAACCTGCTCGTCTTCCTCCCCGACACCTACGGAACCACCCAGTTCCTCAAGGGAGCGCCGCAATGGGTCGGCTACTGGACCGGCGCACGGCCCGATTCGAAGGAGCCCATTGCGGCGGGGGAGGAGCTGCTCGCCTTCTGGGACCGGGTCGGAGCGATGCCGGAAACGGTGGCCGCGAAGAAGCTGATCATCTTCGCCGACGGTCTCGACGTGGCTCTGCCCGGCGCCGAGCCGAACGGCGCCGACATACCGGCGATCCAGCGCCATTTCGCCGGCCGGGTCCAGGCCGGCTTCGGCTGGGGAACCAATTTCACCAACGACTTCATCGGCTGCCACCCGGAAGGGGCGGAGCGGATGAAGCCGCTCTCCCTCGTCTGCAAGGTGGCGGCGGTGAACGGCGATCCGGCGGTGAAGCTCAGCGACAATTTCGGGAAGGCGACCGGGCCTGCCGCAGAGGTCGCCGCCTACCGCGCCGTGTTTGGCAGCGAAGGCATTGCCGACGCGCCGGTGAAGGTTTGAGGAGGACAAAGTGAACGGCTTCGAAGCGCAGGCGGGCGACGCCCTGATCATCGTCGATCCCCAGATGGACTTCTGCCCCGGCGGCGCCCTCGCCGTCGCCGGCGGCGACGAGATCATGGCCGGAATCGCGCAGCTCGCCTCGCGCTTCGAGCTGGTGGTGGTGACCCAGGACTGGCATCCCAAGGGCCACGCCTCCTTCGCCAGCAGCCATGAAGGCGCGGCGCCGTTCGGGACGACCCGGATGCCTTACGGCGAGCAGGTGCTGTGGCCGGACCATTGCGTCCAGGGCACCGCGGGGGCGGATTTCCACCCGGCGCTGGCGCCCGCTGTGGAGCGGGCCCATCTGATCCTTCGCAAGGGCTTCCATCCCGGCGTGGATTCCTATTCCGCTTTCTACGAGAACGACCGGACCACCCGCACCGGCCTGGCCGGCTATCTTCGCGACAAGGGGGTCAGGCGCTGCGTCCTGGTCGGCCTCGCCTACGATTTCTGCGTCGCTTATTCCGCCGTCGACGCGGTCCGCGAGGGCTTCGGGGCAACCGTCCTCAAGGACCTCACCCGAGCCATCGCCATGCCCGGGGCGGCCGGAGGGACCACCGTCGACGAAGCCGAGGCCGGGTTCCGCGAGGTCGGGGTTACGGTCGCCTAGAGCCTTGGCGCCGGATCGTCATCCCGGACTTGATCCGGGTTCCATCTTCTTCGAGGTTTGCGAGCTAGGAGAAGGGTGGATGCCGGATCAAGTCGGGCATGACGAGAAGCGTAACCACCCCGGCCTTCAGTCGCTTCAATCGTCCTGTTCTTCCTCGAACTGGACCGCGACGTCGGCGTTGGCGGAGAGCCGGACCTGGTCCCCCTCGACCGTCGCGACGAGGCCGAGCGGGATATAATGATGGTGGCCTTCGTGCGAGCCCTGGCCGCTGTCGGCCTTGGTCAGCTTGATCCGGCGGCCATCCACTTTGTCGACGGTCCCGACATGGACCCCGTCGGCGCCGATAACTTCCATATGTTCTCTTATCGCGTCGGTTCCGCTCATGGCAGGCTCCTTTCTTCAGGGGTGGGAACGAAGCGCCGCACCCAGGCGGCGAAGGCGTCGAGGTAGCGGACCAGGTATCGGCCGGTGGCGGCGTCCGTGAGTCTGCCTTCCGGGTCGAACTTCTCGTGCGCCTTGAAGACGAGCAATTCGGGCTGGGCCATGCAGAAGCTGTTGGTGAACTCGAACGCCTGGCGAAGCTGGCTCTGGCCGCGGGCGGAGCCGGTGATCCCGGGCGAGGCGCCGATTATGCCGACCGGCTTGCCCCCGAGCGGCGCGGCGCCGGGCGGGCGCGAGGCCCAGTCGACCGCATTCTTCATCACCGCCGGCACGCCGTGATTATATTCCGGGGTCGCCATCAGGACGCCGTCGGCGGCGGCGATCGCCCGCTTCAGCCGCCCGACCGCCTCGGGGTCGCCCTCGGCCTCGACGTCGCCATTGTAGAGCGGGACCTCGGCCAGGTCGAAAATCTCGATCCGCATCCCCTCCGGAGTGAGATCGGCGGCCGCCCGAAGCAGGGCGCGGTTGTAGGAGCCGCGGCGAAGGCTTCCGGCGAAGGCGAGGATCGAAAGGCTGCTCATCGGGCGAGGACCTGCACGGGCTCGGCGGCCGCCGCAACCGGCGCCTGCGCGAGATAGGCGTGGAGCGCGGCCACGACCTGGGCGCCGTCGCCGACCGCCGCGGCGACCCGCTTGACCGAAGACGCGCGGACGTCGCCGACCGCGAAGACCCCCGGGCGGCTGGTCTCGAGCGGAAGGCAGCCGGCCCGCGCCTCCGGGCCGGTGAGGATGAAGCCGCGCGGGTCGAGCTTCAGGCCCGAGCCGTGGAGCCAATCGGTATTGGGATCGGCGCCGATGAACAGGAAGAGGTGGCGGCAGGCCCGGCGAAGCTCGGTCTCCGATCCGCGCGCGCGCCAACCTATCGAGTCGAGCGCCCGGTCGCGGCCTTCAAGCGCGGAGACTTCCGCCCCGGCGACCAGCTCGACATTGGACAGGTTGGCGATCCGCTCGACCAGATAGGCGGACATCGTCTCTTCCAGCGGGCGGCGGGCGATCAGGGTGACATGGCGGGCGTGGCCGGCGAGGAAGACCACCGCCTGGCCGGCCGAATTGCCGCCGCCGACCAGGGCGACGTCCTGGCCCGCGACGAGCTTGGCCTCCAGCGGAGAAGCCCAGTAATGGACCGACGAGCCCTCGAAATCCTCGAGGCGGGAAATCCCGAGGCGGCGGTAGCGGGCGCCGGTCGCGAGCACGATGGCGCGGGCCCGGATGCGCTCGCCGTTGGCGAGGCTCAGCCGGCGGCCGCCGTCCTCGTCGCATTCGAGCTTCACCGCCTCGTCGGGGATCGCCATCTCGACTCCGAACTTCTGCGCCTGGTTGAAGGCCCGGGCCATCAGCGCCATTCCGGAGATTCCGGTCGGAAAGCCCAGATAATTCTCGATCCGCGCCGAGGCGCCGGCCTGTCCGCCGAAGGCCCGGCAGTCGAGCACCAGCACGCTCAGGCCTTCCGACGCGGCGTAGACCGCGGTGGCGAGCCCGGCCGGGCCGGCGCCGATCACAGCGACGTCGAAGACCCGGTCGGGATCGATCGGCCCCACCAGGCCGAGGCAGCGGGCGAGGCAGGCCTCGGTCGGGTTGCGAAGCAATTGCCCGTCCGGACAGAGCACGATCGGAAGCTCTTCCGGGGCGACGTGGAATCGCTCGACGAGGGCTCGGGCGTCGAAATCCTTGTCCGAGTCCAGCCTCTGGTGGGGGTGGCCGTTGCGCGAGAGATAGCCCTCGAGCCGGAGAAGGTCGGCACTCCCCTCGCGGCCGACCAGGATTGGCCCGCCCGTCCCGGTCTCGATCAGCCCGACGCGCCGAAGGATGAGGGCGCGCATGATCCGCTCGCCGACCTCGGCCTCCGCGACGAGCAGCGCCCGAAGCCGCTCCGGCGGGATCACCACCGCCTCGACCGGTCCGCGCGCCCGGGCGTCGACGAGCGCGGGCTGTCCCGACAATTGGGCGAGCTCGCCGAGGAAGGCGCCGGGGCCGTGGGTGACGATGAGCCCGCCCGGATCGCCATCGCGGGCATGCCGGGTGATGTCCACTTCGCCGGCCAGGATCAGGCTGAGCCCGTGGCCGCTCTCCCCGCTGCGCACCAGCATCTCGCCGGGCGCGTAGCTGCGCCGGCTTCCGAAGCGGCCAAGGCGCTCGAACTCGGCTGGGGCGAGCAGGGGGTACATCTGCGCGCGCCGGCTGTCGTAGACCGGCGAGCTGATCTCGGTCCGGGGCGGGGATTCGGCCATGGCTGGCTTCTAGGCGAGGGACGGGGGCAAGGCGAGCCCGCTTGGCGGCTCTCGAATCACGGTCATGCTGAACCTGTTTCAGCATCCACTTCTCCGCCGCCCCGGCGGGCGACCAGTTGCACCCTGAAACAAGTTCGGGGTGGGGGTGAGCAACTTGTAACGCGCCTCGTCCAGCCCGACCTTGGAGCAAAGAAATTTTCGAAGGAAATCCCAATGACCGCCGCCAAGTCCCGCTCGGGATACGACATCGAACCCCTCGACCCCGCCCGGCGTGACGCCGTTGCGGTCCGGCTGACCGAAGAGGAGCGGCGGGTGATCCTCGACCAAGGCACCGAGCCCGCTTTCTGCGGGACGCTGCTGAACAACAAGGCGTCGGGTATCTACGCCTGTCGGCTGTGCGGCCTGCCCCTGTTCAGATCGGAGGGCAAGTTCGAGAGCGGCACCGGCTGGCCGAGCTTCACCCGGCCGTTCGACCCGGAGCATGTCCGCGACGTCGAGGACCGGAGCTACGGCATGGTCCGGACCGAGATACGCTGCGCCCGCTGCGACGGACCTCTCGGCCATGTATTCCCGGACGGCCCGCCGCCGACGGGGCTTCGCTACTGCCGAAACGCGCGGTCGCTGGAATTTTTCGAGGCGGAGGAGGGCATCGAGCAGAGGACGAACGCCGGCGTGGGCTAGGCCGCCCCACTTCTCCTCTCCCGTAAGGACGGGAGAGGGTTCATCACGCCGCCCGCGACTTCTCCATCGCCTCGGTCGCCTCCAGCCAGCGCCGCTCGGCGTCGGCGAGCTGCTCGCCATTCGCCGCGAGGAGCTTCATCAGCTCGCTCATCGTGCGCCGGGCGTCCTCCGGCGTGGCGGAGGCGGGGTCGAACATCGCCCGCTCGATCTCCGTCTTGCGCTTCTCGAGCCTGGCGATCTCGGCCTCGGCGGCCTGCGCCGTCTTGCGCAGCGACTGCCCCTGGGCGCGGGCCTCGGCCTCGGCTCGGCGCTCGTCCTTGCGGCTCCGCTTCGCCGCCTGACGGTCGCCGCCGCCTTCCTGGTTCCGGCCGAGGATGAGGTCGGTATAATCGTCGAGGCTGCCGGCATATTCGCGCGCGGTCCCGCCGTCGACGAGGACCAGGCGGTCGGTGGTGAGCTCGAGCATGT
>JASLBD010000185.1 GCA_030146745.1 Allosphingosinicella sp.
GCGTCCCAGCCCATCGGGTGGAGCACGTCATAGCCGTTCATCCGCCGATAGCGGGCGAGCACGTCGCCCATCGTGTAGTTGCGGACGTGGCCCATGTGGATTCGCCCCGACGGATAAGGGAACATCTCGAGCACGTAGGCGCGGGGGCGCGCGCCGTCGCCGGAAGCGTGGAAGGTGCCTTGCTCCTCCCACACCTTCTGCCAGCGCGCGTCGGCCTCGAGCGGGTTGAAACGCGCCGCCATTTCAGTTCCTCAGCTTGCGATGGCGTTCCGGCGGAGATCGCGGGCGCGGGTGAGGATGATCTCCTCGAGCTTCTGGACGGTGGCCGCCGCGACCGGGGCGTCGATCCACTGGCCGCCGTTCAGCACCTGCCGCGAGGCGGCGACCCGGAGCGCGTCGGCGCGAAGGTCGCGGTCGAGGATGGTCGCGGTGACCTTGACCCGCTCGCCCGGCGAGCTGGGATTGCTGTACCAGTCGGTGACCATCACCCCGCCGTTCGAATCGACCTGGGCCATGGGCGCGAAGGAGAGCGTCTCGAGCGCCGCGCGCCAGAGGTAGGAATTGACCCCGATCGTCGTCACCTGCGACGCGGCGAGGTCCGCCTCGCGCACCCGGTCGCCGCTGCCGCGCCCGAGCGACTTGTTGATGTCCTCACGAACGAAGTCGCAGGCTGAGAGGCCGAAGGCGCCGACGATCGTCAGGGCCAGAATTGCAGCGCGTCGCATGAAGCTTGTGTCCTTGGAAACTACCGGGGTCGAGCGCCGTTATAGAACGCGCCACGCAGGCGGCAAGCCGTCTCTCAGCGGAGAGGGACCCGACTGGGATGTTGGTCGTTAAGTTGACACCTCAGATGCGGGGCTGTGGAAAAGATGCAACATGCCGGAACGATTCGTCCCCGCTCCCTCCGCTTTGCTGGTTTGAGCGGCAAGGACGTACTACATCCGCTGCGATACGGGAGTCGCTTACGGTGATTGGGAAGCTCGGCAGTATCGGTGCAGGAGGAAGCGCAGCGCTCGTCGCGCTGTCGCTGATACTTACGCCCGCGCTCGCCGCAAGCAACCAGCCGGCCAAGAAGGCGCGCCCGGCCGCCTCGCTCCGCGCCGGCACCTTCACTCCCGCCGTCGCCGATCCCCGCCTCGCCGCCGAGCTCGCCCGCCGCGGCGTCCAGGCCAACAGTTTCCGATTCACGCCCGCCCCGACCGCGGTCAACCGCAGCCAGTCGATCCGGGTCGCCATCCGCGCCCGCGCCGCCACCCCGGCCAGTGCCTTGAAGCGCGCCGCCGACGTCTCGGCCACCCCGGTCACCGCGATCACGCCCACCGTCTACAATCTCGGCGCCTCGGTCGGCTGGAAGCGCTTCGCGCTTTCCGGCGACGTCGATTCGGTCAAGGGCGGCACCATCCCCGGCGGCCGCAAGGCCGCTGAGGTCGGCCTGAGCTATTCGGGCAATCGCTTCACCGCCCGCGCCGAGGCCGGAGTCGCCAGGGCCGATCCCGCGACCCCGCGCATCATCGCCGAGGACGAGAGCTATACGGTCGGAGTCGGCGGATCCTATCGGATCGCCCGCAACCTCGATGTCACCGGCGGGGTCCGCTACAAGATCCAGCGCGACCGTCTCGAGGCTCTGACGGATCCGCGCCGCGACAGCCAGGCCGTCTACGTCGGCACCGCCTTCCGCTTCTAAGGCACCGCGCACCCTCATCGCCCGTCATCCCGAACTCGTTTCAGGATCCAGGTTTCCGCTTCCCGAACGAGTGACCAGCTGGACCCTGAATCAAGTTCAGGGTGACGAGAAACGGGTCAGCGCCAGGCGTCAATTCCCGCCCAGCCGTATATGTGGGGGATCCGCCGGGCCTTTCGTTGGTCCATGCCGCCAAGGGCTATCACCGCAATCCGCGCCTGTCCCGCGATCAGGCCGAATCGCACCGGCCCCAATGCGCGAGCCCCAGGGTGGGATCGCGTCGGAAAGGCCGGCGAGAGGAAGACCAGCTTCGCCCCGGCGCGCTCCGCCGCCTTCAGCTCGAGCAGATCGTGAGCCGAAGCGCTTCTGAAGCCGCCGCCGCGGCGGCCGCCATGCACTCCGTCCCCCCGCAGCCCCTTGCCTGCAACCAGGAGGAGCAGCCGCCGGCGTCTCGCCACCCGCCGAACGCGCTCGAACAGCTCTCGCCGCTCGGCCGGCGCAAGGCTGTAATGGCGGAAGACCAGGCCTGAGCCCTTGGGCAGGCGCTCCAGCGCCTTCCACAGTCCCTCGCCCTGCCGTTCGTCGGTCATCAGCCAGAGGCGCGGCAGAGGCTGGCGGCGGGGCATGACGCTTCCTATAGCAGCCGCCATGACCGGCGCATCACCCGCACAGCGGCTTCGGGACGTAAGGGAGGCGATCGGGCGCTCCGCACGGCTCGCCGCTCGGCGGCCGGACGACGTCGCACTGATCGCCGTCTCGAAGACCCATGGCGCCGACTCGATCCGGCCGCTGATCGAGGCCGGACAGCGGGAGTTCGGCGAGAATCGGGTGCAGGAGGCGCAGGACAAGTGGCCGGCGCTGAAGGCGGAGACGCCCGGCCTGCGGCTCCACCTGATCGGACGGCTGCAGTCCAACAAGGCGGGCGACGCGGTGGCCCTGTTCGACTCGATCCATTCGGTCGACCGGCCCTCGCTGGTTGGGGCGCTCGCCCAAGCGATGGCGAAGGACGGCCGGCGGCCCGATTGCTTTCTCCAGGTCAATATCGGGGACGAATCCCAGAAAGGCGGCTGTGCGGTCGCCGACCTGCCGGCGCTGATCGAGAGCGGCCGCGAAGCAGGCCTCCCGATCGTCGGCCTGATGTGCATCCCGGCGGCGGAGGTCGAGCCGGCGCCCTATTTCGCCCTCCTCGCCAGGCTCGCCCGCCGTCACGGCCTGCGCGGGCTCAGCATGGGCATGTCGGGCGATTTCGCCACGGCGGTCGCGGTCGGCGCCACCCATGTCCGGGTCGGCACCGCCCTGTTCGGAGACAGAAGCTGAAATTCTCCGCCCTGATCTTCGATTTCGACGGAGTCATCGTCGACAGCGAGGTCCTTTCCAACACCATCCTCGCCCAAGCGCTGACCGATCTCGGCCATCCGACCTCTCTGAAGCAGGCGGTCGAACGCTATATCGGTCTCAACTGGCGCGACATGTGCGTGGTCATCGAAGCGGAGATCGGGCGGCCGCTGCCAAGCGACTTCCGG
>JASLBD010000203.1 GCA_030146745.1 Allosphingosinicella sp.
GCGCTCGCCTTGTTCTCGCTCGGAATCCCGATCGGCTCGGCTCTGGGCGTTTTCTTCGGCGGCTGGATCGCGAGCCATCTCGACTGGCGCTCGGCCTTCATCATCGTCGGCCTCGCCGGCTTGCCCGCCGCCTTGCTGGTCAAGCTCGGAGTCCCCGAGCCGGTGCGCGGCGGCTTCGACACCGCCGACGGCCAGGCCAGCGAGCCCGCCCCGCCCTTCCTCCAGGTGGTGGGCACGCTGGCCCGGAAGCCCAGCTTCTGGCTGCTCTCATTCGGCGCCGCTTCGGGCTCGATCCTGGGCTACGGGCTGATCTTCTGGCTGCCGAGCTTCTTCAGCCGAAGCTTCGATCTCGAGCTCGCCGAGGTCGGCTGGTTCTATGGATCGATCGTCCTCATCGGCGGAGTCGCCGGCACCTTGCTCGGCGGCTGGATCGGCGACCGGGTCGGGGCCGCCAATCCCGGCGCTTATGCGCTCGTCCCGGCGGTCTGCTTCCTGATCGCGGCGCCGGTCTTCGCCTTCGGGCTGTTCGCGCCCTCGCTGACGGTGGGCTGGATCCTGTTCGCGATCGGCCAGATGCTCGCCCTCGCCTGGCTCGGCCCGGTGATCGCCGCCGTCCAGCATATCGTCCCGCCCAACATGCGCGCGACCGCCTCGGCCAGCTTCCTGTTCATCAACAATCTGATCGGGATCGGCTTCGGGATCTTCTTCCTGGGCTTCATGTCGGACCGGATGGGAGCGGCGCATGGCGAGGACGCGCTCCAATATTCGATCCTCTACGGCCTCGGCTTCTACGTCCTGAGCGCCCTCATCTACCTCGCCGCCTCCACCCGCCTGAGGCGAGACTGGCACCGCGGTTAAATCGAAAATCAGCGAGTTCGGTGCCAGGCACCAAAAGCCATGTGCTTGGAATTGCCCGGGACGCCGGCGGCCGCCCGATCCGCGAATTGGTTCTTCCCCCAGGTTAGCGGACTCGTCGGCGCCTCGAGCAGGTTCGACTGGAGCGTCCTCGCCGCGTCGTCGACTGGCCCGGCGCTAAATCGGAAAATCAGCGAGTTCGGTGCCAGGCACCGAAAGCCAAGCGCTTGGGATTGCACGGGACGCCGGCGGCGGCCGGACATTCGATCCTCTACGGCCTCGGCTACTAAGTCCTGAGCGCGCTCATTCGGCGTAGCCATACTCCAACACCTAATGGGCGTCGCCATCCATATCGTAGAGGGAGTCGCCATATGGGTCGGCACCCGGACAGTAGATATCGGAGCCATTGCTGCCGTAGATGACATCATCTCCGGAAGTGCCGAATATCGTGCTGGGCATGCCGACCTCGCTCAGATTTTAGTCGCGCTGAACTTCACCTACATTGAAGGATGCTGTCCATTCGCGAGTGAGCAAGCTGCCAAAGAAAACCGAATAAAGGTCCGTTCGCCTTTGATTGGCGAGACGCCAACTTCTAGCTTCTTGGAATTGCCGGGCTGCCAGCGGCCGTCCGGGGCGGAAATCGATTCCCGGGGCCATTTTCCGCGGCGGCCCTGAGGAGGTTCGCCTGAAGCGCCTTCAATCGCGCGGGGCTCTCGATCTTGGCCCCATGGAGATCCGTCAGGTAAAAGACGTCCACCGCCCGCTCGCCGTAGGTTGCGATATGGGCCGAATGGATCGCCGCCTTCGATTCGAAGAGGGCGCGGGCGAGGCCGCTGAGCAGGGCGGCGCGGTCGCGGGCGTTGACCTCGACGACGGTGTAGCGGCTCGACACCTGGTTATCGACGAAAACGGCGGGCCGGATGGCGAAAGCCTCGGCGCGAAGCAGGGGCAGGGCCTTGGCCTCGAGCCGGTCCATCGCCGGCTCCTGCCCCTCGATTGCCCGGAGCACATTCTCCTCGAGCCGCTTCAGTTGATGGCGGTCGGCGAACGGCTTGCCCTTGGAATCCTGGACCAGGAAATTGTCGACCGCCATTCCGTCCTGGGTGGTGTGGATCCGGGCGTCGATAATGTTGGCCCCGGCGAGGCTGATCGCGGCGCTGAGATGGTAGAAGAGGCCCGGCCGGTCCCTGGCATAGACGCTGAGCAGGGTCGCGCCACGCTCTTCCTCGACCGAGACGGCGAGCGGGCGGGTCTTCGCCGGCGCCCGGTCGGCGCGGTCCATCAGGACGGCATTCTTCTCGAGCACGCCCGCCGGCTCGGCCAGCCAGTAGCTGTCGGGCAGGCGCCAGGCGTGGCGGGCGAAGCGCGCTTCCTCCCAGCCGAGCCGCTCGGCCAGCTCCGCCTGGGTCGCGGCGATCCGCTCGCCCCGGCCCTTCTGCTTGTGGCCGAGGCGAAGCGCCTCCTCGGCGGCATCGAACAATTCGCGCAGAAGCTGGCGTTTCCAGCCGTTCCAGATTCCGGGGCCGACCGCCTGGATGTCGACGACGGTGAGGATGAAGAGCAGGCGAAGCCGCTCGGGGCTCTTCACCCGGGCGGCGAAGTCCTGGAGGGTCTGCGGATCGGCGAGGTCGCGCTTGAACGCGGTGGCCGACATGAGCAGGTGCCAGCGCACCAGCCAGGCCACCGTCTCGGTCTCCGCTTCGTCGAGGCCGAGCCTCGGGCAGAGCGCCCGAGCCACCTCGGCGCCGAGCTGGCTATGGTCGCCGCCGCGGCCCTTGGCGATGTCGTGGAGGAGGACGGCGGCATAGAGGGTCCGGCGCGACGCGATGTGGCGGAACAAGGCGGTGGCGAGCGGATGGTCCTCCTTCAGCTCTCCCTTCTCGATCCGGGCGAGCAGGCCGATCGCCCGGATGCTGTGCTCGTCGACCGTATAATGGTGGTACATGTCGAACTGCATCTGGGCGACGACCCGGCCGAAATCGGGAACGAAGCGGCCGAACACCCCGGCCTCGTTCATCCACCTCAGCACCGTCTCCGGGTCGCGGGGGCTGGTCAGAACGTCGAGGAAGAGGGCGTTGGCGCGGGCGTCGTCGCGCACCTCGTCGACCAGCTTCGAATCGCGGGCGGCGGCGCGCATCGCCAGCGGATGGATTTCGAGCCCGTAGAGGTCGGCGAGCGCGAAGATCTGCAGGAGCCGGACCGGATCCTCGCGGAAAAAATCGTCGCTCGGCAAGGCCAGGCGGCCTCGGTCGAGGACGAAGCCTTCGAGCCGCCTCGGCCGGCGGCGGATGGTCGGAAGGCCGAAGCGCCCGCCCTTCTTGGCGAACTTCTCGTCGAGATGGGCGAGGAAGACCCCGGTCAGGTCGCCCACGGTTTTGGCGTGGAGGAAATAATGACGCATGAAGCGCTCGACCGGCGACTTGCCCGGGCGGTCGGCGTAGCGCATCCGGGCGGCGATCTCGCGCTGATAATCGAAGGTCAGGCGCTCCTCGGCCCGGCCGGCGACGAGGTGGAGGTGGCAGCGCACCGCCCACAGGAAGCGCTCGGAGCGCTGGAACCGGTGCAATTCGGTCGCGGAGAGCAGTCCGACCTCGACCAGATCCGCGACTTTCGTCACCTGATAGGCATATTTGCCGATCCAGAAGAGGGTGTGGAGGTCGCGAAGGCCGCCCTTGCCCTCCTTGACGTTGGGCTCGACGACGTAGCGGCTGTCGCCCATCCGGCGGTGCCTGGCGTTCCTTTCCTCGAGCTTCTCGGTGACGAAGCTCTTCGCCTTGCCGGCGACCACCTCCTTCCAGAAGCGCGCCTGGACTTCGTCGAACAGGCGCTCGTCGCCCCACAGCCAGCGCGCCTCGAGCAAGGCGGTGCGCACCGTATGGTCCGATCCGGCGAGCTCGATCAGCTCGTCCACCGAGCGGGTGGAAGGGCCCAGCTTCAGCCCCAGGTCCCAGAGGAGATAGAGGACCGCCTCGACCGCCTGCTTCGCCCAGCGGCCGGGCCTGGCAGGCGTGACGAAGCCGATGTCCACGTCCGAATGCAGCGCCATCTCGCCGCGGCCGTAGCCGCCGACGGCGAGCAGGAGCAGCCGGTCGGTCCGGCGCGGCGGCGGAAGGGCGGCGACCGCATGGTCATAAGCGAGGCGGACGATCTGGTCGGTCAGGAAGGCGTAAGCGGCGGCGGTCTCGCTTCCGGCATAGGGCTTGTCGCCGAGGCGGCGGGCGATTTCCGCCCGGCCGGCGGCCAGCGCCTGCTTGAGCAGGGGGGCTGCGGCGTCCGGTGTCGCGGCCAGCGCGTCCGCAAGCGTTCGGCGGTCGATTATCGCACGCTTGTCGGGAACCCACGCGGTTCGCCTCGGTTCCCGACAAGCGGGA
>JASLBD010000208.1 GCA_030146745.1 Allosphingosinicella sp.
GACCCCAGCGAGAACCAGCCGCCGAGCCTTTCACCCCCTGAGGCCCCGGCCTTCGCTGGGGCGACGATCAACCCAATGCCGCCGCGATTCCCCAGACGATCCCGACCATGATCGGCACGCCTGCGAGGTCCATCAGGAAGCCGGCCTTGAGCATCCGCGGCAGGGCGATGTGGCCGGTCGCCCAGGCGATGGCGTTGGGGCCGGTACCGGAGGGGAGCATGAAGCCCCAGCTCGAGGCGAAGGCGGCGGGAAGGGCGAGCAGGATCGGATCGATTCCCGTGGCCGCGATCACCCCGGCGACGACCGGGATGGCCGCGCTCGCGGTAGCGACGTTGGAGGCGAATTCGGTGAGGACGATCACGATCGCGACCAGCGCCGCGGCAATCAGCAGCGGGTGGACGGTCCGCAGCGGCTGAAGGGCGACGCCCAGCCAGTCGGCGAGGCCGGAGGCGCCGATGCCCGCCGCCAGCGCGAGGCCGCCGCCGAACATCATGATCACCCCCCAGGGAGCCCGGTTCGCCTCGTCCCAGTTGAGGATCGCCCGGCCGGTGCCGTCCGGAATGATGAACAGGAGCAGGGCGCCGACGATGGCGATGGTGCCGTCGGTGAGCGAATCCTTCGGGAAATAAGGAGTCACGAAGGGCAGCGCGATCCAGGCGGCGACGACCAGGGCGACGAGCGGCACGAGCCTCTTTTCGGCCGTGGACCAGGGGCAGGCCTCCCCGATGCCGGCGCGGGCGGCGGCGGGATCGAAATCGCTCGCCGACACACGCTGGACCTTCATCAGGATGGCCCAGCACAGAGGCACGCAGACCAGGACGAGCGGAATTCCGTAGAGCGCCCAGGTCAGGAAATCGATTCGGAAGCCGGTCGCCTTGTCGATGATTCCGACGGCGATGGCGTTGGTGGGCGAGCCGACCAGGGTGCCGAAGCCGCCGATGGTGGCGGCGAAGGCGATGCCCATGGCCAGCGCTCCGGCGAAGCCATCGGTGTGACCGGGCTCGACCTTGGCGGCGTGCAGCACGGCGAGGCCGATCGGGATCATGATGAGGGTGGTGGCGGTGTTCGACACGATCATGCTGAGCAGAGCGGTCGCGGCCATGAAGGCGAACAGCATCTGCGCCGGCCCGCCGCCGCCGCGGCTGATGATGGCGAGGGCCAGGCGTCGGTGGAGGCCGGTGCGCTCGATCGCGAGGGCGACGATGGCGCCGCCGAGGACGAGGAACAGGATGGGGGAATAATAAGATGCGGCGGATTCGGTGGCGGTCATGATCCCGAACATCGGAAAGGCGAGGAACGGGATCAGCGCGGTGGCGGTGAGCGGCAGCGCCTCCGTCATCCACCAGCAGGCCATGAGAACGATGATCGCCGTGGTGCGCCAGGCGGCCGGGGACATTCCCTCCGGCGCGGGAAGCAGAAGCATGATGATGAAGGCGGCGAGCCCGCCCCAGAGGCCCCAGCGTGCGGCCATGATTTCCCCCTCGGTGTCGCGGGGTTGATGGCATGGCGCGCCGGGCGGCGAAACCCCTCTCCCCGGTCCCCACCCGTCTGCCGCTATCCCGGAAAGTTGCGGGCCATGACGGGAGCGAGCGCGGGCAGCCGCTCGGCGCGAAGGGCGATGGCGTGGAGCCCGGGGCAATGCTCGGCCAGCCAGGGCCGGCGCGGACGCCAGTGGGAGAAGATGGTGACGTAGAGGTCGAGCGCGGAAGGGCTCGAGCCCAGCACCCATTCCCCGTCGCCGGCCTCGGCTTCGAACTGCCGCCACAGCGACTGGCGGAAGCCGTCGACTCGCTCGGCGAGCTGATCGGCGGCGTCGGGGGCCCAGCGCTCCGGATAGTCGCGATAGGTGAAGGTCGGGTAGAGGGCGGAGACGAACCAGGCGAGCCGGTTGAGGAAGGCGGCGCGCAGCGGGTCGCCCGGCGGCGGCGCCAGGCCGGCCTCGGGCTTCAGCTCCGACAGGAGGAGGACGATCGCCGCGCTTTCGGTGAGCACCCGGCCGCCGGGCGCGACCAGGGTCGGGACTCGCGCCAGCGGGTTGACCGCGATCAGCCGGTCGCGCGCCGCCCCGGGCGAATCGAAACCCTCGACGTCGACGAACTCGACAGGCTCGCCGACCCAGGCGAGCGCGCCTTCGGCCAAGGCCGATCCCCAGCCGCGCGCCCCGAACAGCCGCCAGCCGCTCATTCCCGGCTCCCCAAGGCGATCAGGCTGATCTGGCGCCCGTAATCGGGCTCGCCCTTGTGAGTCGCGCGGCGGTAGCTGAAGAAGCGGTCGGGCTGGGAATAGGTGTCCTCGCCCAGCGCCTCGATCCGCGCCAGGCCGGCGGCGGCGAGGCGGGAGAGGACGAAGCCTTCGAGGTCGAACTGTTGGTGCCCCTCTCGGCCGGGGGTGAAGAAGCGCTCATGCTCGGGATCGGCCTCGGCGAAGCGGCGGAGGAAGCCTTCGTCCACTTCGTAGGAGCGGCGGGCGATGCAGGGGCCGACGGCGGCGGCGATCCGGCTTCGGTCGGCGCCGCGGCGCTCCATCTCGGCCACGGTCGCCTCGATCACCCCGCCGAGCGCGCCTTTCCAGCCGGCATGGGCGGCGGCCACTACACCCACTTCCCGATCGGCGAGCAGCACCGGCGCGCAATCGGCGGTGAGGATTCCGAGGACCAGGCCGGGGCGGTCGGCGACCATCGCGTCGGCTTTGGGACGGGCTTCGTCGGCATAAGGCGCGGTGACGTAGACCGCGTCGGGCGAGTGGACCTGGTGGAGCGTGACCAGCTTCGCCCCGGGCGCCACGGCGGCGACGGCCCGGCGGCGGTTCTCCCGGATCTTCTCCGGATCGTCACCGGAGCCCAGACCGACGTTGAGACCGGCGCAAAGGCCTTCGGAGACTCCGCCGCGCCGTCCGAGGAAGCCGTGAGCGACTCCGTCCAGGGCGCGGCTGCGCAGGGTTTCTACAACTCCAGCTTCCATATCTCGTCCTCGTCCGCCTGATCGCCGACCATGAACTTGTAGGGGCCGACATAGGTGAAGCCGTAGCGGCGGTAGAAGGCCTTGGCGCGGTGGTTCTCCGTGAAGACGGAAAGATAAAGCTCCTCGGCGCCCCGCCGGCGGGCCTGGTCGATCGCCCATTCGGACAGGGTCTGGGCGACCCCCGCCCCCTGCCACGCCTTGAGCACGTAGAGCTGGCGGAACTCGAGGGCCGGACGGGTGGGCTGGACCGGCAGGGTGATCGGCCCGAGCTTGACGAAGGCGACGGGCTCGCCGCCGGCCTCGGCGAAGCGGACCTGATGCCGGCCGTCGAGCAATTCGGCCCGGAAGGCCTCCTCGCTCAGCGCCTCGAGGAAGGCCGCGAGATCCTCCGGCCGATAAAGGTGGGCGAAGGTTTCGCCGAAGCTTCGGCGGTGAAGATCGGCGAGGGCCGCCGAATC
>JASLBD010000239.1 GCA_030146745.1 Allosphingosinicella sp.
TCGCTGGAAGGCGACGCCAGCTGGCGCGCCCCGATGGCGGTGGTGGTGATCGGCGGCCTTTTGCTCTCGACGCTCCTGACCCTGGTCCTGGTGCCGGCTTCGTTCAGCCTCGCCGACAGCTTCGAGAAGTGGCTGGCGCCGAAGGTCGGACGGATCATCACCTACAAGGGACCCAAGGATCACGGGCCCGCACCGGCGGAGCAGCCCGCGGAGTGACCCGGACGCGCCCAGACGCGCCCAGACGCGCGGGTCCGGTGCGAAATGATCGGTAATGAAGCGGGCGCCCCTTATCGGGAGGGGCGAAAATGTCCGGCCATTGCTCGTGGGGTATACATAGTACAAGTCGGTGTATTTTGCCGGTCGGGAGGTACTCGCTCCGGAGGGTGGGGGGAGACAGAAGCTGCCTCCCCCGGTCGCTCAGCCCATATAGCCCTCGCAATAGCCCATTCCCCAGGCGAACCACGCGCTCCAGCTCGTCTCAGGATCGAGAGCGCAGACGCTGGTCGCCGCGCGCGCCGGCGTGGCAACTGCCAGAGACGAAAATATGGCGATCACGGCTACGTGGCGAATTTTCACTTTGTTCATGTCTTAACACCCCTTCCGGATCTTAATGATCCAAGTCGAAGATGCTTGGAGGTATTTGACGAGTCAACACAGGGATTGGCTAATCCAGTTCCGGCCCACTGCGATTATCCCGCGGTTTCCGTTACGGTCCAGCGGCCGACTTCCGGCCGCTCCTCCTCAAGATAGTGAACCAAATTGGCGGTCCGACTATTGAGAAGGCCATGAGCCCCGTCGGACCCGCCGAGCATAGAGGTTTCGCTCCCCCCGCGCAGAGCCTGCGCGGCATGCGGATCATCGCCACCGGCATGCTGGTCGCGATGGCGGCCGTCTTCCTCGGCGCCAACGCCTATGACGAGGCCTACCCCTGGGTGGGCTTCGTCAAGGCCTTCGCCGAGGCGGCGATGGTCGGCGGCCTCGCCGACTGGTTCGCGGTCACCGCCCTGTTCCGCCACCCGCTCGGACTGCCCATCCCCCACACCGCGATCATCCCGCGCAACAAGGACCGGATCGGGGCGACGCTCGCCTCCTTCCTGCGCGACAATTTCCTCACTCCCAAGGTCGTGGCGCGGCGGATGCGCAGCGTCGACATCGCCGGAGCGATCGGCCGCTTCCTCGCCAACCCGCCGCCCGAAGGGCGCCTTCGGCAGGGCGGATCGAGGCTCATCGCCGACCTTCTGGAGGCGCTCGACCAGGAGCGTCTCGGCGGAATGGTCAAGTCGGCGGTCGCATCCCGGATGCGGACGCTCGAAGTCTCGCCGCTGATCGGCCAGACGCTCGAAGCGGCGATCACCGACGAACGGCACATCCCCATACTCGACGGCATCGTCACCTGGGCCGGGCGGACCCTCGACGCCAACGAGGACCTGATCCGCAAGATGGTGCACGACCGCGCCAATCTGATCATGCGCCTCGCCGGCCTCGACGAGAAGCTCGCCGACGGGATCGTCGACGGCCTGCGCCGACTCACCATCGACATGGCCATCGACCCCGCCCATCCGCTCCGCGCCAAGGCCGAGGAGGCGCTCGCCGCCCTGGCCTGGGACATGCGCTTCGATCCGGAGATGCAGGCCAAGGTCGAAGGCTGGAAGAACGAGATCATCGCCAACAAGGCGGTCACCGACTGGCTCGGCGGCCTGTGGGAGAACAGCCGCGCCGCACTGCTTCGCGCCGCGCGCGATCCCGAAGCGGCGATGGCCGGGCGCTTCGGCGAGGCGCTCAGGCAATTGGGCGAGACCCTCCAGCAGGACGGCCGTCTCAACAAGGCGATCAACCAGTTCGCCCGCCGGATGGTTGTCGGCACCGTCGCCACCTACGGCAGCGGCATCGTCACCCTGGTCTCCGAGACAATCCGGAGCTGGGACGCGCGGACGGTGACCGGACGGCTCGAGAATGCGGTCGGGCGGGACCTCCAATATATCCGGATCAACGGAACCCTGGTCGGCGGGCTGGTCGGGCTCATCATCCATAGTGTCGAGGTGCTGGCCTGATATCCTCTTGAAGACCCGTTGCTTTGCCGCTCATGTGCGAGGCAGCAGGACAAGGGGATGATGAAGATGGTTCGAACCACATTGGCCGCGCTGGCGCTGGCGCTGGCGCTCGCCGCTCCCGCGCTCGCCCAGGCCCCGGCGCCCGCGCCCGCGCAAACGGCGGAGCCGGTCACCGTGATCCACGCCGGCACCTTGATGGCGGTGCCCGGCCAGCCGCCGCGGCGCGAGGCGAGCGTGGTCGTGCGCGGCCGCCGCATCGTCGAGATCCGGAGCGGCTATGTCGACATGCCCGGCGCGCGCGTCGTCGACCTTCGCGACAGCACGGTGATGCCCGGCTTCATCGACATGCACGTCCACCTGCGCGGCCTCGACGACCGCCTCCAGGCTCGCCTCCAGCAGGCGCAGCGCGACTATGAGGACGAGGCCTATACGGCGCTGATCAACGCCCGGAAGACGCTTCTGGCCGGGTTCACGACGGTCAGGGACCTCGGCAACGAGCCGCGCATGATCACCACCCTGCGCGACGTCATCGAGGCGGGCCAGTTCGCCGGTCCGACCATCGTCGCGGCCGGGCGCGGCATCTCGGTGTCGGGCGGCCATGGCGACGTCAACGGGCTCAACCGCGATCTGACGCAGATCGGCCTCGCCCGAGCCGACAACACCTGCAACGGCCCGGACGACTGCCGGAGGGCGGTGCGCCGGCAGATTTCGGCCGGCGCCGACGTCATCAAGTTCGCCGCCACGGGAGGCGTCCTCAGCAACGTCGCCGGCGGCCTCAACCAGCAGATGATGGCCGACGAGATGCGCGCCATCGTCGAGACCGCGAAGACCTTCGGCCGCAAGGTCGCCGCCCATGCCCACGGCGTCGACGGGATCAACGCGGCGCTCGAGGCGGGGGTGGATTCGATCGAGCACGGCACCTTCACCGACGACAGGACCTTCGCCCTCTATCGCCGAACCGGAGCCTATTACGTTCCAACCCTCGTCGCGCCCGCGGCCGCGGTCGCGGACGGCGAACGCGGCGCCCTCACTCCGGCCCAGTTCGACAAGGCGAGGCAGGCATCCGGCAACGCCGAGCGAAGCTTCGCCCGGGCGTTGCGCGAGCGGGTCAACATCGCCTTCGGCACCGACAGCGGGGTGGCGCCGCACGGCCTCAACGCCAGGGAGTTCGCCCTGATGGTGAAGAACGGAATGGCCCCCGCCGCCGCCATCCATTCGGCCACCGTCGCCGCCGCGACCCTGCTCGGCCGGGCCGACCGGATCGGAACGCTCGAGGCGGGCAAGGACGCGGACATCGTCGCGGTGCGCGGCGATCCCACCGCCGACATCCGGCTGCTCGAGAACGTGCAGTTCGTCATGAAGCACGGGCGGGTCCACAAGCTGGGCGGGGAGCGCCAGCTGACCACGGCGGATTGATCCGCATCGTCGCCCAGCGAAGGCTGGGGCCCCGGCGGGCGAAAGGCGCCGGCGTTCTTCACCCCCTGAGGTCCCAGCCTGCGCTGGGACGACGGATCAGCCGTCGCTCGCCCGCTCGACGTCCGCCCCGACCGCCTGGAGCTTCTCCTCCAGCCGCTCGTAGCCGCGGTCGAGATGGTAGACCCGGTTGACCTCGGTTTCGCCGCGGGCGGCGAGGCCGGCGAGGACGAGGCTCATCGAGGCGCGAAGGTCGGTCGCCATCACCGGGGCGCCGACGAGATGGTCGACTCC
>JASLBD010000244.1 GCA_030146745.1 Allosphingosinicella sp.
GGGCACGCCCGATTATATCCAGGCGGTGACCGAGGAGCCGGAGGACGGCGGCTACATGTTCGAGGGCCAGCCGACCGGCGAGGACGATCCGGAGGCCCAGCTCTACCGAAAGGCGGTGCAGACCGTGGCGGAGAGCCAGAAGGCCTCCACCTCCTACCTCCAGCGCCAGCTCCGGGTCGGCTACAACAATGCCGCGCGCCTCATCGAGCGAATGGAAAAGGACAATATCGTCAGCGCCCCCGACCATGTCGGCCGCCGCGAGGTGCTGGTCGATTCGGAGGGGCGGCCGCTCTGATTCTTCCTCTCCCGTTTTCGCGGGAGAGGGGTTAGTTGGAACCCGCGGGTTCAGAGGGCATTCAAGGTGGAAAGGCTAGCGCCTGGCCAAACTTCCACCCGATGGAGATAATATGATGTTGCGTTTGAAGACGCTCGCCCTCGCCGCCGCGCTGCTCGCGGCCACCGCCGCCCTGCTGGTGCCGCAGGCGCCCGTGGTCGCGCAGGCCGCCTCGCCGCTCACCCAGGTGTCGTCGCACCTCAAGGCGGTCAACACGATGGTGGCGAGCTTCCGCCAGACCGACCGCAAGGGCCGGGCGCTGACCGGAACGATGACCCTGAAGCGGCCCGGCAAGCTGCGCTTCCAGTATCAGAAGGGCGTGC
This sequence comes from Allosphingosinicella sp., assembly GCA_030146745.1. The sequence goes on from JASLBD010000244.1 coordinate 658, forward strand.
CGATGCTGATCGTCGCCGACGGCCGCAAGCTCAACATGATCGACTATGAGACCGGCCGGGTCGACGGCTGGCCGATCGGCAACTCGCCGCTCGGGGTCCTGCTCAACCCGAACCCGGAGCTCGGCCGCATCGCCAAGGTGGTCCGCAACGATTCGCAGACCATGCTCGTCCAGGCGCGCGATCCCAGGAAACCCGAATTCGGCACGATCACGCTCGGCTTCGCCAAGGTGAGGAGCGCCCCGTCGGGGCTGCTGCTCCAAGGCTGGACGGTGGTCGACGCCCAGAACAACCGGACGACCGTCAAGCTTTCCGGCCAGCGTTTCAACGTGCCGGTCGCGGACAGCGCCTTCACCTTCCAGCGGCCGGCGAAAGGCCGGAAAGGCTGACGCCATTCATCGCGGCGACAGGAATGAGACACTAAAACATCAATTGCGATTGCGGGTGGTCGCTGTCGGGTTTTCCCCCTGTTGCCCGGCGTTGCCGCCGCAGTCGAGCCTCGCGTAGACCACGCTTGGTTGGCCCTCGCTCCACGCCCCCGGAGCGGGGGCCTTTACCATTCGGGACGGTGCCCGTCATCGACAGGAAAGGCCGTCCCCGCTAGAGCCTTGGGCCATGAATCCCACCCTCAAGATCGCGTCCTGGAACATCAATTCCGTCCGCGCCCGAATCGAGATCGTCGAGAAATTCCTGCGCGAGGAAGCGCCCGACATATTGTGCCTGCAGGAGACCAAGGTCTGCGACGCCGACTTTCCCGCGGGCATGTTCGGACGCCTCGGCTACGTCCACCAGATCATCTGCGGCCAGCGCATGCACCATGGCGTGGCGATCCTCAGCCGGCTGCCGGCGCGGGAGGAAGAGCGGCACGACTGGCAGGCGAACGGCGAAGCGCGGCACATCGGAGTCCGGCTCGAATGCGGCATTCGGCTGGAGAACGTCTACATCCCCGCCGGTGGCGACACGCCCGACCGGGAGGTCAATCCCAAGTTCGGCCAGAAGCTCGACTTCATCGAGCGGATGACCCGCTGGTCGGAGGCCTGCGCCTGCCCCACCATCGTCGTCGGCGACTTCAACGTCGCGCCGCTGGAATGCGACGTGTGGAACCATAAGCAGTTGCTCAATGTGGTCAGCCACACGCCCATCGAGGTCGAGGCGCTGACCCGGCTCCAGCAGAGCAACGGCTGGGTCGACCTCGGCCGCCATTTCCATCCCGCGCCCCAGCGCCTCCACACCTGGTGGAGCTACCGCTCGCCCGACTGGACGAAGAACGACCGCGGCCGCCGCCTCGACCATATGTGGGCGACCGCCGACGTCGCCGCTTTGGCGGTACGCCACGTCGTCCACGAGCCCTGCCGCAACTGGACCCGGCCTTCGGACCACGTGCCGCTGGTCACGGAATTCAGGGTTTGAGCGGCGGGCGCGACGTCGCCCGGGCGATCGACGCGCTCCGGCGCGGCTGGCCGGTCCGGATCGGCGGCGTCGGCTTCCTCGCCGTGGAGACCGCCGACGAATCGGCGCTCGCCGCATTCGACTCGGGCGGACGCGCCGGCCTGCTTATCTCCGGCCATCGCGCGGTGACCCTGAAACTGGCCAACCAGCGCGAGGCCGTGCCCAGCGGCCCGGTCAGGATCGAACGGGCGGCAATGAGCCTGGCCCAGGCGACCGCCGTGGCCGATCCGGCGCTGGATCTCTCCCACCCCTTGAAGGGTCCCTTCCGGGCTCGCGAGGTGGGCTGCGACCGCGCGGCGGCGGCCGCCATCGTCCTGTCGCGCCGGGCGGGCCTGCTTCCGGCCTTGTTCCTCGACGGCGAGGCCGGAGCGGATTCCGTCTCCCTTGCCCCCGAGGACGTGGCGGCGTTCGAGCACGCGCCCACCCTCAGGATCGCCTCGCGCGCCCGGCTTCCCACCCGCTTCGCCGAGCAGGCGGAGATCGTCGCCTATCGCTCCGAGGAGGACGGCGCCGAGCATGTCGCCTTGCTGGTCGGCGCGCCCTCCGGACGGCCCCCGCTCGTCCGCCTTCACAGCGAATGCCTGACCGGCGACGTCCTCGGCTCGCTCAAATGCGACTGCGGCCCCCAGTTGGACTCGGCGCTCGAGGCGATCGCGGCCTCCGGCTGGGGCATCCTCCTCTACCTGCGCCAGGAGGGGCGCGGCATCGGCCTGGTCAACAAGCTGCGCGCCTACGCGCTTCAGGACCAGGGTTTCGACACCGTCGACGCCAATCTTCGCCTGGGCTTCGCGGACGACGAGCGTCACTATGCACTTGCCGCCCGGATGCTGGCCGCGCTCGCCCAGGATGAGGTCCGGCTGCTCACCAACAACCCCCGCAAGGTCGAAGGGCTGGAGGCGGCCGGCATCAGGGTCAGCGAGCGGGTGCCGCTGAGGGCCGGCGGCAACGCCCACAACCGGGACTATCTGGAAACCAAGCGCTCGCGCAGCGGCCACGCGCTTTGACGTCATGGCGTCGCGTCCGCGTCAGTCCGGCGAAGGCCGGATCCACGAACCCCGCGGTGCGAAAAACGATCGCGTCCGTGGTCATGGATGCCGGATCAAGTCCGGTATGACGAGCTCGAGCACTTCCGCGTAGCTGCCGGCGACATGGTCGGCCCCGGCGGAGCGAAGCCTCTCGCCGTGACCGGGACCGCAATGGAGGCCGGCGCAGAGGCCGACGACCGTCATGCCCGCCGCCCTGGCCGACTTCACTCCGGTCGGCGTGTCCTCGAGGACCAGCACCTCCCCCGGCCGGACCCCCAGCGCCCGGGCCGCGTGCAGGTAGATGTCGGGGTGGGGCTTGCCCCGCTCGACATGCTCGGCGCCGCTGAACAGCCGGTCGCCGAAATGATGGGCCAGCCCGAAGCGCTCCAGCGAGCCGCGCAGCCACCGGGTCGGGCTGGATGAAGCCACGGCTTTGGGAACTGGCGGAAGCGCGGCGAGGAACGCCTCGACCCCGGCCACGGCGGTCACTTCTTCCAGCCGAAGCTCGAAGGCGTGCTTCGAACGAGCCCGGAAGTCGCTTGGCAGCGGCCGCCCGATCTCCGCTTCGATGACCACGCACATGTCGCGCCAGTTGAGACCGATATAGCGTTCGACCGCCTGCTTCAGAGAGGTCGGATGGCCGAGATCGGTCAGCGCTTGGGCGAGGAT